>NZ_JAQNCQ010000135.1:0-39264 GCF_028368005.1 Geitlerinema sp. CS-897
ACCCGCTAACTCTAGTTTTCAAGGTTCGGATGCCTCGATTAGAGGCTCGGTTTTTAGACTGGTTAAATACCGTTCCAGTTCTCTGACATCATAGCCAAGTCGCCCTGCAAGGGCGAGGCTTTAGACCCAAATTTTTGGTAAGCGCCTTTTCACATCGGGTGAGTTCGCCCACCACGGCTACATCTCTTCTATCCCGCTTGTCAACATTATACCTTGCCGCTCGGCTCTCCCGGCCGCCGCTGACCTTCATCTGCAGCGCGGGGCTTCCCGCCGAGAGAGCTAAACGCGACCCATCACAGAGAAGGATTTGATGAACGGCCCCACCATGCGAGGGTCTTTCACCATTGCGCCGTAGTCTCCCACGACAAACTTCAAATTACCCTTCGTGTAGGCCATGCCCATTCCCATCATGTTCAAGCCGCTTTTCAACCATTTCTCCCAGTGGGAGCGATCGGCTCTGAGATCCCAGTTCAATTCGTGACCGTCGTAGGCTCCAGCCGCAACTGCTTTTCCATTTTCAATGACTAACACGCCAGTCGGTTTGTCGTCGCCTTTGAAGCCGTAGCCGATGTTCGCTGTGAAGTTAATCTTCGCGAGAGCGTCGGACAGCTCGGATTCTGCGTTCCATTGCGCTTGATAACCGTGCATCCATTCGGGCGAAAATAAGTCTGCCATAAAATTCAGTATCCTCCTGATTTCGTTTTGAGTTTGTTTGGAAAGGACGATCGCCCCTGCGATCGCCGTATCGTCGTCACCTCCCCACCCCACCCACCCCTCTTTCAGCCAACAGCGAACAGTGAGCAGCGAACAGTGTTTCAGTCGCCAGTCGTAGGGTGTGTGACGCGGCCAGAAAAGGTGGCCGAAGTCAGGTAAATTTTCTCTGGTGCGTCACGCACCGCCCACATACAAGGGTGTGTGACGCGGCCAGAAAAGGTCTGGCGTTGACCGTAACCTGAGATTTTCCACGTCACGCACCGAACTTCGGTCACTGCTATGTCGGTTGTTCGTTGAATTAATTAATTGGGGCGACGGGACTGCCATCGCGCAGTTCTTTGACGGGGGAAAGAACGATGCGATCGCCTTCCTCAACGCCTCGGAAGATTTCCACGACGTCGCCGTGCGTTGCGCCAGTGACGACGGAGCGGAAATAGGCTTGGTTACCCTGTACGACGTACACCCCTTGAATGCCCAACCGTTCGACGATCGCCTCGGTGGGAACCATCAACGCCTCGCGGTTTTGACTCGTCAGTGCCAAGCGACCGAACATCCCCGGCATGACGCCGTTATCGGGATCGAGATCGATTTTGACAGTGAAGTTGTGCGCCCTGGGATCGGAGGACGGAACGATTTGACTGACGCGACCCCGCACGGCGCGATCGAGGGCGTCGATCCGAACCGTCATCGGTTGGTTCAGTTTCAGTTGTCCCACCAGAGATTCAGGGACTGGAACGCTAAACCGCAGGCGATCGGTACTTTCGAGGGTAACGATCGACTGTCCCGCTCCCGCCATTGCCCCGACATCAGTGTGCTTGCGGGTAATGACGCCGTCGAAAGGTGCTGTAACTGTACCGTAATCGAGATCGGCGATCGTGCGATCGACTTGAGCTCGAGCTTGTCGAACCCCCGCTTCGGCTTGTTCGACTTGGGCGCTAGCTTGTTCGATCTGCGCTTGCGACTGTTCGACTTGGGCGCTAGCTTGTTCGACTTGGGCGTTGGCTTGTTGGATTTGCGTCCGCGCCTGTTCGATCGCCCCGCTGCGGCGATCGATTTCCGAGCGAATTTGTTCGACTTGGGCTTCTGCCATGGCCAAGCGAGTGTTGGCGTCGTCGAGGCGCGATTGACTCACAGCACCGTCGGCTTGCAACATCGTCATCCGTCGCTGGTTGAGCTTAGCATCCTCGAGGTTGGCTTGTGCCTCTTGCAGTTGTGCTTTCGCGGTTTCGTGGTCAGCGATCGCTTGGTCGAGTCGCGTTTGGGCTTCGGCACGAAACGCTTGGGCTTCGACCCCAAAAGCTCGAGCTTGGTTCTGTTGCGACTGCGCCGCCAAGTAAGCCGACTGCGCCGCGCTGACGGAGGCTTGAGCTTGTGGAATGCTGGCCTCGGCTTGAGTCCGCTGAGCTTGAATGTCCGCCACGTCGATAAAGGCGATGGGATCTCCAGCCCGCACGCGATCGCCCTCTTCAACGGACAACTCGCGAATCGTCCCCGCCACGCGACTGGTCAGCGTCACGGTATTGACCGCTTCGACCGAACCGGTCAGGACGCGATCGGCTTCGACGGGATTCCGTTCGGCTAGGGCGGTTTTGACTCGAAAGCTGGCGGTTTCGGTGGCGGCGTGGGCGATGGATTCGCGTTCTTGACGCGCCGCAATCCAACCCGCTCCCCCAGCACTGGCCATTAACAAGCCGACCAGTCCGACGGTACCGACTTTCTGTAAGAGATGTTTGTCCGGCTGTAAGTGTAGGAACGAGTGTGTCATGGCAGTACGAGGGTGAAAGGTTGAGGGGTGGCGATCGCCGACAGAAACCGTCGCACGACCGATTTATTTCGTCTGGTTGCGACAGTGAGCTTTCGTACAGAGATCGAGCAAGTCGCGATCGACGAGACGGTAGTAACGGCTGACGCCCTCGCGACGACAGGCGACGACGCCAGCGTCTTTGAGCAGTCGCAGGTGTTTAGAAACGTTGGCTTGGGACAGCCCAGTGCGATCGCAAATCTCGCAAACTTTTCGTTCCTGTTGGCAAATCGCAGCGAGAATTTGCAGTCGCGTCGGTTCGCTAAGAATTTTGAAGCGGTTCGCGAGCCACTCCAAATCGGCTTCCGGAAGGGCGAGATCCAGATCCATGAGTCATTTCCTCTAGTCGTTCGGCCTCGGATAAGGGTTCGACGAGACGGACGCCGAGTAGATTCAGCCCCAATTTCTCGAACCAAGGAACCCCCAGACCGTTCTGCATCTTCGCCATAAAGAACCGCTCGAAGGCTATTTTGATCCAACTGACCCAAATTCCCCGTTTGGCGATCGAGCGGCGTCGCGTGCGAGTTTTGTTGTCGGGGACGACGGGTTGAGCGATGAAGATAATTCCGGTATCGCCAAAGTCCGCCATACAAATGGCTTCGAGGGCGGGTTTGACGGGAGCGCTTTTGATGACGCCCAGGTCGCGAGCGATGTTGTGGGCGACTGCCATTCCCATCGACTCGGTCATTTGTCCGGTTTTGGGAACGCCGAGGGGAACGGCTGTTTTTTCCGGCGGTGCCAGTTGGGAAGCGATCCCCACGGTATAAATCGAGGGAAGCTCGGGATGCCGATAGGTCGGTAAAACGGGAACGAACCCTTTGGCATCGGTCAAACCAGGAACGTCTCGTAAGAATTGCGCCCCCACGAACGGTGGTAGCAACATCGAGTATTTGAAGGGGAAGCGGCGACCGTCAGACAAACAAACGTCTTCTGGAGAGATTTCGGTAACGGCGGCGTTTTCGACCCACTCGATCTGCTTCATTTTGAAAAGTTCCGTCACCAACTTTCCAGAGTTCGCCATACCGCCAATGCCTAACTGTCCGGCATAGGGTTCGGGGGTGATGAAGGTAATGGGAACGCGATCGCGCAGTCCCCGTTTTCGCAAGACGTAGTCGGCCAGCAAGGCGAACTCGTAAGCCGGCCCCATGCAACTGGCACCCGGTACGGCACCGACTACTAGCGGTCCGGGGTTTTCTTCAAATTTCAGCCAGGCTTCCCGTGCCATTTCCGCGTGGTGTGGGTTACACACGGAATGGGTATAGCCGTTGTCGGGCCCCAAACCGGGGATGGCGTCGGTGTTTAAGGACGCTCCGGTTGCAATCACGAGATAGTCGTAATTGAGGGTGCGATCGCCCGCAACTAAGGTTTTCGCTTCGGGATCGAGATGGGTGACTTTACCATCGATCCAGTCGATGCCCCGCCATTTCAACAGCGGCTCGATTTCGAGCTGAACGTTTTCAAGGGGCGTCATATCGAAGGCCACCCACGGCAACGACGGGATAAATGTAAATTTCGATCGATCGGAGACGAGCGTGACTTGATGCTCGCGTGGCAGTAAGTGTCTCAGTTCGTAAGCGGTCGGTAAACCGCCAATCCCACCGCCGACGATCGCGATATGAGCCATGATTCCTCCTATCCGTACAGAAATTTTGGCGTTCCCACCCAGTTGGGATCGCTAAAAAATTTGTTTCTTTTCATATATCAACTATATGAGTAGCTAGTAATATTGTCAAGGCAGAAATCTTAAGTTTTTTTGCGTCTGCCTTTTAGAGCAAGGGAAAGGGGGAGCTTCTTCAGGGAAGAGTTAAGAATCTAGAGTGAACAGTTAAAGAGAAATTCCCACTCTACACTCTGCCCTCTGCACTCTTCACCGATCGACCCGTACCCTTGGATGTTGGCGGCGTACATTCGCGGTGCGTGACGATTTATTGGTCTAAGGATTTACACTCCATGTTTCAAGTCACGCACCCTACGGCTGTTCGCTGCTCGCTGTAAAAGGGACGATCGCACCGGTTAAGATTGCGTCAGTCAAATCCGCCTCCTGTAAAATTGCGTTCGTGAGGTTGGCGTAACTGAGATTGGCATTCGTGAGAAGGGCTTCCGTTAAATCCACCTGCTCCAACCTGGCATCGAACCACAGCGTCGCCGTCAAGTTCGCCCCAAACAGATACGCGTTGTTGAGGTTCGCCGTCGTAAAGTCCGCACCGATAAAGGAACCTTCGCTCAACACCGCACCGCGCAAATCGGCATTTTCAAACTGAGCGCCGTTGAAATTGGCAAAATTCAACCCCGCCCCGGATAAGTTCGCATCCGTTAAATTCGCGCCCAAGGCCGTCGCCCGCGTCAAACTGACGCCAGACAGATTCGACTCGCTCAAATTCGCTCCCGTCAACGTCGCGCGATTGAGATTGGCTTCGAGGAGTAAGGCGTTCGAGATCGTCGCCCCCGTCAAAATCGCACTTTGCAAGTTCGATCCGTCTAACCGCGATCGATGTAAATCTGCATTGGTAAAGTTCGCCGCCGCGAGATCGCTGTTGCTGAGGTTGGCGTATCGCAAGTTCGTAAAGGTCAGTTTTGCCCCTTGCAAGTCCGCCCCTTCGAGATCGGCACCCCGTAAGTTCGCCCGTCCCAACAGCGAGAAACTTAAATCGGCATTTCGCAAACTCGCTAACCGCAGTTGTATTACTCCCAATTTCGCCTCGCTCAAGTTTGCCCCGTCGAAGTTCGCCCCGACGCCATTGGCTAATACCAGCGTCGCTTCTTGAAAGTTGGCGTCGATCGCGATCGCTTCTCGTAACGAGGCTTGGGTGAGATCGGCCTCGGTGAAGTTGGCGTTGCTGAGGTTCGCCCCGTTGAGATCGGCCTCGATCAGTTCGGCCTCCGTCAGATCGGCGTTGGCAAGGTTCGTTCCGACGAGACGAGCTTCAGTGAGATCGGCGTCTCGCAAGTCGGCGTTTGCTAAATTCAACCCCGACAAATCCGCCCCTTCGAGATCGCACCCGCGACAGGCGAGGCTCGATCGCAATTGTTCGACATCGTCGTCGTCGAAGGCAACAGCAGGTGTCGCGAGGGCGATCGCAGAGAAAACAACAACGCAAGACCGAACGAAGCTCATAAGGGCAAAAAAACGAGAGTGACAGCGGCAACGATAAAACTCGATCGTAGCGTTTTTGGGGGGCGATTTCGTCGGTTACTCGTTCATGTTGCGGTACGTGGCCACAGCAGACGGCGATATCCGGTTGAGATAGCGGAAAATCCAGTATTTCATCACGGTATCGAGGATCACCGGAAACGTGGCAATAAACAGAAAGTTAAAGTCGCGGCTTTCAGGTAATCCGAAGTGACGGGAGATGCTCTCGAGAATCACTTCCCAGCCGTGGGGAGAGTGATATCCCACGAAAATATCTGTAAACAGGATGATGATAAACGCTTTGGCGCTGTCGCTGAGTCCGTAAATCAAATCGTCGATAAAGGATTTGACGATCGCCAACTCCCGCTTGCTCGTTATCACGACCGCACAAAACGCCCCGAGCGAGCAGAGATCGGCGAAAACGTTTTGGACGGCGTTATTGCTGAGTGCTTGGTATTCTTCAGCGATTTCGTGGGCTTTTTCCTCGATTTGCTCCTCCATTTCCTCTGGCCCGAGCTTAGGAATTTGTCCGATGGCCATGCGAAATCGCAGCCGTTCTTCGTATCGCTGCAAGTCGATGAAGGCTTCTTCTTCAAAATCTTGATTGATGAAGACATCGACGTTCTGGTTGAAAAACTCGTTGTAGATCGGTCGAATGACGAAGTTTTTAGAGATTTGATGGGTGAGTAACGGAATCAGTACTAACAAGAGCATGAACTTCAGTGAAATGACGGTTTTGCTCTTGTAGTAGCGAAACTTTTCGACTACTTCCTCTTCAGCGTTGGGATCGAGTTCGCGCTTGATGCGATCGATGGTTCGTAAAATCGATCGCGGTAGCAAACTCGCTTTTCCTGCCATCGATTCGACATCGCTGGCAGTTTCGACGCGAGGCTCTTGAGGTTCGCTGAGGCGATCGCGCCAGTCTCTCGTCGGAGAGGTTTTTCCATTTTTACCGTTCGTTTCGATCGCCGTCTTTCGAGTTTGCGATCGCACGGCAACCGTCGTTTTAGGCGACGAGGATTTGGCGGTTGCATTCCTATTTTTTAGAGCTTCCGAGTTTGCTTCTCGTCGGTATTTCGCAATTACCTCATCGATTATCTTTAGTTTTTTGAGTGTCTCCGAAAACTGATACTTTTCATCGGGAGAATAACGAGATTTCGTCTCGTCGATCGGCTCTAAATTGATATTTGCGCGATCGGTTTGTTGTGTGATAAAATTCAACGTAGAACGACTGGCTCGAAACTCTGCCAAACGTCGCTCGATCGTCGATAAATAATGAGAAAGTTCGGATTGAAATTGATTGAGTTCTAGACGACTGTAGCGTTCTGACGAAAGCGAAATCGATTGCCCATCGAAATAATCGTTTTCGATCGATCGAATTTTCAATGCAGCTCGATAGGCAGCATCCAACGCACGTTCTGGAGTTTTGAAATACCAACGACGAACGGCTCGCAACACGCCTGGGATGCCTTGAGAACCTTGACCTTTCATGTCTTGTGAATCAATAAAAAAACGGGTAGTGTCGTGACGCTCGAAACAAAAGTCGAAACTCAGAAAATACCACCGAGCGAGGAGTCTCGACAACAAACAGACCCAACGAAACCGAACGAAGTCAGTAGTATGTTAACAAATCCATTCGAGGTTAAGCGGTGCCTGTCGAGTCAGTTTGGATTGTCGGAACCAGTCGTAGCGGAAAAACAACAGCCTTGGTGTCGCAACTGAACCAACAGCCGACGTCAACAGCTAAATTTCAAGGTGTCCTGCCCCAGCCGACGGCCTTGGTCTTAGCGGCCAACGGCGACAATCGCATGACGTTGAGCGATCGCATCGTCGTTGCCACCTCGGGGCGATCTCCTGTCTACGTTACAACGCCGCTGGGCTTTTTTGAAAACGAAGTGGTGCTGTTCTGGCCGTTACTGGTGCGTCAACTGGATTTGCGAGCGCAGTTCCCGGTGCGGTTGCGTCCAGAAACCGAACAAGCCCTCGCGACCGAACTGTGGAAACCCGAACTCGACAGCGGCCAGTTGCAGCAAGTCGGTCTCAGGAGCGATCGCCTCGTCCGGCGAACCTTAGACTTCCTACAGCTAGCAGCAGCAGCGGGAATTCCCCTCGAAACGATTCCCGAACGGTTAGCGCAGGGATTCCCCAACGAAGAGGGTTCGGCCGACCTGTGGTCGCTGCAAGGAGAGTTGTTACTGCGCTGGCGACAGTGGTGTTTGTCCCGTGGTTTGCTCGCGTACGGACTGATTTTCGACCTGTACTGGCGCGAATTACTTCCCCATCCCGAATACCAACATCATCTCAAACAGCGATTCGATCGGGTGTTCGCCGACGACGTAGACGAATATCCTGCCGTGGCGCGGTTGCTGTTCGAGACCCTGCTCGATTTAGGGATTCCGGGGACGTTTACCTTCAACCCCGAAGGGGGAATTCGCCTCGGACTCAACGCCGATCCCGACGAGATGAAACAGATCTCGAAACGCTGTCGCGTCGAAACCTTAACCGAGCGCAATGGGTTAGCTGTCACTTGGGGAGACGCGATCGTGAAACTCGCCTTAGACCCGACGTATTGGCGGCAACTTCCCGGCGCGACCGTACAGTCGATTCACACGCGATCGCGGGCGGATTTATTGCGCCAGGTCGCCGAGCGTATCGTCGAGGCAGTCACGTCCCGAGCCGTCGAACCGCAAGACATTGCCGTCATCGGGCCGGGTTTAGATGCGATCGCACGGTATACCCTCACGCGCATTTTAAGCGATCGTGGCATTCCCGTGCGATCGCTCAACATCCAACGTCCTTTAGTCAGCTCTCCCAGCGTGCGGGCAGTACTGACACTGTTAGCCTTGTTGTATCCCGGCTTAGGTCGGACGATCGATCGCTCGGCCGTCGCTGAAATGCTCGTCGTGTTATCCTCGGGCGAACGGGGAGACAGCGCCATCGATCCCGTACGAGCGGGAACGCTGTGCGACCTATGCTACGTACCCGATCCCGACCGACCGCACCTGTTACCCGTCGAAACCTTCGAGCGATGGGATCGCTTGGGATATCGAGCAAAAACGGCTTACGAAAACATCCGACAATGGATCGAACAGAACCAAACCCAGGAAGAACAGCTACGGCTCGACGCTCCCACGATCGCCATCGATCGCATCGTGCGAGACTTTCTCTGGCGTCCCCAGCTCCCTGAAGACCGCCTCGAAGCCTTACGAGAACTTCTCGAAACCGCCCAACATTTTTGGGACGTCGAACGTCGCGTTCGAGGAGGGCGTTACGACGCCAGCACCTCCATCGGCGAGTTCGTGCAGCTGTTACGACGGGGAACCGTTTCGGCCGATCCCTATCCTCTGCGACATCTCGCGCGTCCGGCCGTTCTCTTGAGTAACATTTATCAATATCGCAACAGTCGCCTCTGCCATCGCTGGCACGTCTGGCTCGATATCGGGTCGCCGTTATGGTTGCAGCGGGGTGCGGCTTCGTTGTTTGGCGCACCGTTGTTTCTCCGATCCCGACTGCCGTTTCCCCAAACCGAAGAAGACATTCAACAGGGCGATTTCGATCGCCTCGAACGCATTCTCTACGATTTACTCGCGCGGGTCGAAGACCGAATCGTCCTAGGTAACAGCGAGTTAGCCGTCAACGGCCGAGAGCAAACTGGGCTGTTGCTCGCCCTAGCCAACGCCGCACCCGAAGCGGTGATGCGGTGAGGTGATGGGGAGCGTCTTCAGTGAAGAGGGTAGAGGGAAGAGTCAAGAGTGAAGCTTCCGCAGCCGAGGCACTGTCAACTCTCAACGGTCCCCCACGGTTGATACAAAATCCAGTTTTGAAAAACCTGTTTTGCAGACCCCGTCGTAAATTCCCTGTACGCCAGGACTTAAATCGATTTTGGGAGATCGCGTTAAAAGGGGCTATGGTGTGCGGATTCCGTATGAAGAACTGTTTGCAGATCGCTGTTCGCTGAAAAAGAGACGCGCTCGGCGCGTCTCTTTTTCAACTTCAGTTACTGGGCGTCGAACTACCAGGTTACGGGGAACGTCGCCGGGCCTTCACCGACACAGTAAACGAGGGTCGATTCGAGCGGTCCACCGGGAAACATCCGAGCGCTGGCAGGCATATAGCCCATATTGCCCACGGAGTCTTCCAGCTCGAAATACATCATGCCGTCAGTACCCATGAAGGCGTTACGGATCATGTGAACTTGTTCGCCATCGAGCATATTGGCGATTTCAGCCGAATTCATGTCGGGTTCGGTGTACAGAACGTTGGAACCGTTGACTCGGCGGCAAACGTCACCAGGACGATCGCCGACTCGTTGCGCCACTTCTACGGAGTCAGTCGTGTTGACCGTTCCAGCATTCGCAGGAGCTTTAACGCCCCCGATCGCGAGAGACGCAAACGTTAGGACGGCTGCGGATACGCCCAGTCGGTTGAATTTCATTCGCTCAACTCCTCAGAGATACCAGTACTCTACCTAGGGATTATAAACCAACTTTTCCAATTTCTCGGTTCTCTCAAAATTTATTAATCGAGTTCAAACTCGCACCTTCGATCTCCGAAATTTTTTCCCAAAATACTGGGGTGCAGATCGATCGAGAAACGATCTTGAAACCGAGAAAAACAATAACAAAATGTCCGATCCGATCGATCGGATCGGCTTCGCAGCGAGATCGAGGAGATAACTCGATCTCGCGTTTCTAAATCTCAAGAGAAACGTTACAACGATCGAGTCTGTGACGTTAAACTCTTGAAGTTCTAGTGAAACTGCGATCGCGATTGAAGTCCGCGATCGGCCGTTAGGGGAGACACACTGCATGCAAAACAGGGTCGGTGCGAGAGACGACAGATTCCCCTCAAAAGTTCCAGCTTGCGACAGAATAGACGCTCGCACGACTCAGAACGAGTGAAGCGTTCGCCTCAAGCGGCTGTATCGAAGGACTTCCATCGACAAGAACAGCTCGATCGCTAGTATAGGCCATCGATCTGAGTCGTCTACAGGTGTCGTTCGAACCGACGAGGGATTTGCCCACGTGAGAAGTCCCGTGCTGTACCGGCAAGATTCACCTCGGAAACCGATCACCCCGTCACCGGTTCGGCCACGGTAACGCGATTGCGTCCGTTCGCCTTCGAGCGATACAAAGCCGCATCGGCCGCCTGTAGAATCTCTTCCCACGTCGTACCGCAGTCTGGAAAACTCGCGACGCCGAGAGAGGCGCGAATCGTTCCAAGGAGGCGTCCGTTACTGCTGACGTGTAAATTTTCGATCCCTCGGCGGATATTTTCAGCGCGATCGCGAGCGATCTCCAGAGACGCTCCCGGTAACACCAACGTCAGTTCCTCGCCGCCATAACGACAGGCGACGTCCGATCCGCGCACTTGATGCTGAAGAAACTCCCCGAGACGTTGCAATACCGCATCCCCCGCATCGTGGCCGAACTTGTCGTTAAACTTTTTAAAGCGATCGACATCCAGCATGACGACACTGAGAGGATAGTCGTCGCGGCTGGCGCGGTGCAGTTCGCGATCGAGCGATTCTTCTAAATAACGACGGTTGTACAGTCCCGTGAGGGGATCGCGGATGCTCTGGCGTTTGAGGGTTTCCCTCAACTGTAGGTTCGACAGTGTCAACGCCACGTGTTCGGTCACCGTCCGAGCGAGGTGCTGTTTGGCTTCAGTGAGGTTTCCCGGCTCTGGCGACTGAATTTGCAACAGTCCGAGCGTTTCCCCCTGCGCGATGACCGGAACGCAGAGAGACTCGGCGGGAGGAGAGGGATAGCGCAGGTGTTTGCAATGCAATTTCGTCTGGCGATCGCTCCAGTGGGCGCGACTCAACCGCAACGCCCAACAGGAATCCGACGAAATTTCCATCGCTTCCTCGAGTGGAAGTCCCCAAACCGAGACGGGTTCGAGCAGTTCCGTATCGCCTTCGAGTAAAAACAATCCCCCCGAACAACCGGGAAAGAGAGGACGCAGCAAATCCCCCAGAGCGTCGTAGGCTTCCTCGAGCGACGCGCAGGCTTGCAGAAACTCGTTGGTGCGACTGAGGTTGACCATTTCCTCGTGACGAAGTTCGAGTTCGTGTAAGTTCTCCTTCAGCTTTTGGTTGGCCTGTTGCAAGTCGGCTTCCGCTTGTTTGCGATCGCTGATATTTTCGATCGCGTGCAGAAAGTTTTCCGGTCGTCCCTTGGCGTCGTGTAGGATCGAGGCTGTGAGATTGACCCAGATCGTCGTTCGATCGCGGCGCAAATAGCGAATCTCGCGGGAAAAGGTGTCGAGTTCTCCCCCCAGCAGACGGTTCGTCCAAGACGCCCAATCGCCGCGATCGTCGGGATGGACGATCGCGGCGATCGATTTCGATCGCAGTTCCGATTGGCGGTAGCCGCAAATATCGGCGTATTTCTGATTGACATCGACGATCGCCCCGTCTCCGCTGACGTAAGCCACCCCCACCGCCACCTGCTCGAAAATGGCGCGAAACCGCTCGACACTTTCCCGCAGGGCGGCTTGAACTTGTTGGCGTTCGGTGATGTCCTGACCGCAGGCGACAATTTCCCACTGTTTCGATTGGGCGTTGTACCAGCGGTTGAAATTCCACAGGACTTCCCGCGTTTCCCCCTGGGCGTCGAACACCTGATGCTCGAACTCTCGGACGAGTTGTCCGCCGAGGACGCGATCGAACTGAGCCGCGACGCGATCGCGCCAAGCCGGGGGCAAACAAAGGGTAAAGTAATCCTCTCCGAGCATTTCGGTTCGCGTCCAGCCACAGAGTCGTTCGGCTTCGTCGTTCCACTCGACGATCCGTCGATCGCTGGCCAGAGCAATAATCGCACTTCCGGCGGTTTGTACCAGCGTTCGGAAGCGTTTTTCGCTTTCTCGCAGTGCGGTTTCGGCCGTTTCCCGTTCTCGAAGCGCCCGTTTGCGTTGACTGATGTTTTGGACGACGCCTAACAGGTATTTCGGAGACCCGTTACCATCGCGCACGATGGAGACGGTAGAACTGACCCAGACGATCTCGCCGGTTTTCCCGAGGTAGCGTTTTTCGAGGGAATAGCGATCGCCAATTCCCTCGCGCAATCCGATGAGTTTTTCGTGGGTCGTCCGTAAATCCGCTGGGTGCGTGATGTCTCCGAGGCGCAACTCCAGCAGTTCCGGGCGAGAATATCCCAACAGCTCGCAAAAGGCTTGATTGACCCGAAAAAAGCGACCGTCCAACGTCATCACGGCCATCGCCACCGCCGCCTGCTCGAACAGGGCGCGAAACCGTTCCTCACTTTCTCGCAGGGCGTCTTCAGCGATTTTGCGTTCGGTAATATCGATCGTGACGCCCAAGGAGCCGAGGGAACCGTCAGTCATGTCGAACGCGGGCGTCGCCGACACGATCGTCCACAGTTGGGAACCGTCGCGACAGCGCAGTTTTAAGTCGTATTGTCGAACTGTATCTTGATGGTGTCGGGCGAGTTTGTCGGCGGCCGCCTCGCGATCGCTCTCGTCCATAAACTCGAAGATCGATCGCCCTAAAATATCTTCGATCGGATAGCCGAGCATTTGCGCCATCTTGGGATTGACGAACGTTGTCACCCGGTCGGCGTCGATAATCCAAATGCCGTCGGAGGCGGTTTCGACAATGCGGCGATAGCGAGCTTCGCTCTGACGCAAGGCTGCTTCGACGTTGGCGCGATCGGTGATGTCGTGGGTGACGACCACCGCCAAATTGAAATCGCCGTCGTCGTTTGAAACGGGGGTGGCTTTGACGAATACCCAGCGTTCCTCGTGGGTCGTGCGGTTGTAATAGCGCAGGGTTTGAAAGTGGCTGGCGATACCCTCGAGAACGGCGGTTTGAGGTAAGTTTTCGCGAGGGACAATTTGACCGGCTTCGTCGAGAACGTCGCATTGAGGCGAGACGGGTCGCTGACTGGCGATCATATGCTCGATGTCTTCGTATCCCGCTAACCGAGCGGCTTCGTCGTTGGCGTAGATGATTTCACCGTAGCGACCGAAAACCACGATTCCGTCGGCGACGTTTTGTAAGATCGCTTCGAGGCGATGGGTGGTTTCCCGCAGGACGCTTTCGATGCGTTGGCGATCGCGAACTTGTCGTTGTAAGTTTTGGTTGAGTTGGGTCAGTTCGGTCGTCCGCTGGCGAACCTTAGTTTCGAGATTGCGGTTGAGGGTTTGGATTTCTCGGACGACCGCGTTTTCCCGATGTCGCCGCCAGAGAAAGCTCAGGATATCGGTGGCGAGGACGAGGGTGAGGGTATATAGACCGACTTTAATAAAGGGGGCGCGTACCTCCGCCAGCGACACTTGGACGACGACGCCCCACGGCAAGTTCGGAACGGGTTCGTAAGCGACGAGAACCCGTTTTCCGTTGGGAGTTCGAGCGATCGCCGTTCCCGAGTTTCCCTCGAGGACGCGATCGACGGGTAGAAATTCACCGTTTTGGAGGTCGGCGATCGCGATTTCGGGACGGATGCTGCGATCGAACAGCCAAACGATCCCGTTGTCTCGGCGCACGAGAGCTGTGTTGGGGGAAGATGGAGGTTTATCGGCGCGATCGCCGGCCTCTTCGCTGGGAGGAACTGCCAGTTGGGTTGAGACCCGAGCCAATGTATCGTCGCGGTTTCCCGTTTCGCGAGATATCGCGCTGACGAGTCGGATGCGATCGCGAGCGATTTGACTTAAATGTGTTCGCTCTCGTTCCATCGCCGCCCGAAAACAGAACGCACCACCGCCACCGATCGCGATAAGAGACACGAGGGTCAGATCGAGAACCAATAACTGAGGGCGTCGGCGAGAGTTCATGGACGGTTGAGTGGCAGATGGGATAGCGCGACGACAGTGCCACGAGTAACGTGAAGCGGGGAAATTGGGAGGACTCAGAAGAAACGGTTCTCTGGGGAACCGTCTTCACCAGGGTTCGTTCGCTGTCACGGGCGAGTGACTGGCGTTAGTCTCCGCTCTCGACGCTCGACTCCTCCCTGACGAGATCGCGAACCGATCGCCCTTCGCCTTGATAGCCGAAGTACCACAAACTTGCGGCGGCTTCAGCACGGGTGACGGCTTTTTTCGGTTGCAGCAGGGTCGTGTAACCGAACGACCGTCGAATCGTCGAGCGATCGCCGTTTTGGAAATCCACCAGCACGGCAGACAGGGTATCGGGATCGATGCGCGAGGTATCTTGAAATCCCCAGGTTTCTTTGACGGCGTCGATGCTGGCACTCGGAAGCGCGCGTCTGAGATCGAGGGGAATTTTCCAACGCAGCATATCTTCGCGAGTCAGGGGCGCGTCGGGTTGAAACTGTACCGTCGTCTCGGCGCCGCTGAGAGGACTCGGGACGATGCCCGTTTCGGCGAGGGCTTGAATCGTTTGAAAGTCGCGATCGCTGCTGGGAACGTCTTGAAACGCGGGAGTTACGGAGGGGTTGGCCAGGCGGAGTTGTTGGGCGGGATCGCTGGCGTAGAGTTTGTTGTTGGTTTCGAGGAGCCAACGGGCGTATTCGCGACGGGAAATCGGTGAATTCGGGGAAAACGTATTGCTTTCGGGCGGCGCGGCGGTCAGCACCCCCAAGGCGGCCAAGTCGGCCACGTAAGGCTGGAGCGGTTCGGAGACGCGGTCTAAGTCACTAAAGTTAGTTGTGGGGGCGGCGGCGGGGGGCAGCGGCGTCGCGTCAGATTGGGGAGGCGCTGGCGTGGGGGCAGGCGTTGCGCTAGAACTGTCTGAGGCGGTGGTGTCCGAGGTGGGAGCGTCTGGAGTTTTCGGGTATTCGAGAACGAGTTCCGTGTCGCTGTTCTCGGGATGGGGACGCACCGACAGGGCGATCTCGAGACCGTCGCGACGGGCGGTTTTGGTGATGCGATCGCCGTCTTCTTGGGTTTCGATCTGTTCCCAATCGTTCTCTTGTAACTGCCGCTGGTAGAACTGCGCGATAACGTTGGCGGGATCGGTGCTTTTCCAAGAGAGTCGCACGCGATCGCCTTCGGTTTCGACTTGCATCAAACGAGCGCCCCGATAGCGCGGAAAAGCCTCTGGGAAATCGTCGGGAAGCGCGATCTCTGCCTCGGTTTCCCCCGGACTGGGACTCGGAGTCGGCGTGGCATCTTGCAATTGGGGATCGGCGGCGAAGGAGTCTTGGAGGGACTCGCCCCACGGACTCCCCGCACAGCCACTTAAGGCGAATAGGAGAAGAACTAGAAAAAGTTTAAATTTCGGCACGGGAAGCAACAAACGAAAAACGATATAGGCGGGCTTCTCTTTTTAGGGTAGCAAATTTACTCGCGCAACTCTTTTGAGGGCGTTTAAGGTCTCGAAAAGTCTCTCGCCTCGTTTTTGCGCGATTTTGAAGTTTCGACCGATCTCGATGACTTTCGCAAGCGCTTTAACATCGATTTCACGGTGAGTTTGACGCGATGTCATCCGACAATTCGAGTCAAAGACCGATCGGTTTAAAATTATTAACACATTTTGAGACTGCCGATCGACGTTTGTTTTTGTAATGTAAAGAAACGACGAATCATTTGCAAAAGATGAGAAAAACTCAAAGACAACCCATTTAGGAAAAATGTCAGATCGAGGGTAGGTGTCAGGTCTTGTGATTTGAAATATTTCAAATCAACTCAATTTGAAATATTGAGGTTTCTGAGTTGACCGGGCTTAGTAGTGCAGAAAAGTCTTGAAACCCTTGCTAGAAAAGATATCGCCGTATTAAAGGGTTGGCCACGAAATCCCAGATCGGTAAATTGCTGCCGGAGATCCCCGGCATCTCCAAGATGCCGGGGATCTGGCTCGAGCCTAGATACATATTTTATGTGTTTTGTCAATCTCAGATTTTGAAAAGTTTTCTGCACCACTGAGGTCGATCGGGTAACCGTGGCGATCGCTATAGCGTCCCCGTGAAACGGTCGATCGCGTACTCCAAATAAAAACGAAGTTCCGTCAGCGCGGGTGGCGAGAGCTTCAACCCAGCAGAGGCGCGATCGCGAACGTACTCGAAGGCTGCCCCATAAATTTCGAGGGGGAGGGGTAACGCTTGAGAGCCGCGACTTTTGAGGGGAAGTCCAGCTTCGTCGAGGGGGGTCGTACTACCGACGACCAAACTGTAATGGATCGCTCGCAGATAGCGATCGATCTCGCGGTATCCTTGGCTGAGGGGTTCTGGAGACCCGACGCCGACCGTGCGAGCCGGACGCGGAGTCTCGTAACGTTGCAACACCGAATCCCCCGCATCCCGAACGATCGCGTCGTGATAGACGGCGAGCTTTTCTGCCGCTTCCAGACGAGCCGCCGCTCGGTCGAGTTCGCTGTAGGCCGCGGTGAGATCGGCTTCAGAGGGAAAGCGTCCCGCTGCATCTGCTTGAGCAATAACAATCGTAATCTTGGATTTCATCGCGATGCCTCGAGTGAATGGAAATCTCGACAAGAAACACTCACTAAACCTACCGTGTTTCTGACGTGGCGTCTTGCGAGAGGTTTGCTCGTCAAGCGTTTCTTCAGTTTATCGGTCTGTTTCGATCGATCTCTCCCGCGACATAGCGCTTTTACGTCCGGCGGCGCATCGGGGCTGTGCTGGAGATAGTCCGCCACCCACGCGCAACCACGATCGATCGCCGTTTCGAGATCGAGATTTAAATCTAAATTTCGCCACAACACGACCCGTCCCGAGGTATCCGACGCAGCTAAAATCCGACCGTCGGGGCTGAAACTGACATCCGTTAACCCGTCGTCGCCGAACGGTCGGCTCGTCATGCGTCCTCTCGAGAGCATCCGCATCGGGGCGATCTCAGTCGCGTTCAGGCGATCGAGCGTCCATAATTTCACCGTGCGATCGTGACTCGAGGAGGCTAAGCTTTCGCCGTCGGGATGCCAACTGAGTCCAGTCACGTCGGCACCGTGACCCCACAAACGATGGATCGGGGTAGCAGGTTCGGTCAAGGCCGTTCCCTCCGCATTTAAGATCGCTTGCCAGAGGACGATGGCGCGATCGCGATCTCCGACTGCCAGTATCGTTCCATCGGGATGCCAAGCGATATCCGTCAACGGGCGATCGCTTTCCGGCAAGATCGAGAGCGGCTCTCCTCGCCACGTCCAAAGTCTCACCGTGCGATCGCTACCAGCCGTCGCCACCACAGGCGCCTCGGGATGAAACGCGATCGCCACGATCGTACCGTCGTGACCGACCCAAGTTTGCAAGGGCTGTCCTCGTCGGTTCCACAGCATCACCGTTCCGTCTTGGCTGGCGGTGGCGAGGAGGTTGCCGTCGGGAGACACCGCAACCCGCCTCACGGGGGCGTCGTGACCGCGCAACGTCGCGACGCGATCGCCGGAGGTCGTCCATACCGTGGCTGTCCCGTCGTCGTGGGCGGTCAGTAACTGTTCTCCGTCCGCCGCGAATACCACATCGGCGATCGCCCCGTCCTCGTCCGACTCGTCATCTGACAAGCGAGCGATCGCCCGTCCGCGTAAATCCCACACCGTCGCCGTCCCATCCTCGTGAACCGTCGCGAAAGTTGTCCCTCGCGGATTCCAACTCAAACGCACGATCGCCCCGCGATCGCTCTGCAACACTTTCAGAGTGCGATCGTGAAAATTCCAAAGTTTGACGCCGCGTAAGCGATCGGCGCTCACCAACATTTTCCCGTTAGAACTCCACTGGAGGCTGACAATACCGTCGTCATCGCCCCGTAGAGTTTGTCGCTCGCGGCCGTCCTCGGCGTTCCACAGCTTAATCGTGCCGTCCCAACTTCCCGAGGCCAAAACCGTGCCATCGGGACGCCAACTCAAACTCGTCACTCCATCCTCGTGACCCCACAGTACCCGACGGGCTTCTCCCGTGGCGTCCCACACTCGGATCGTGCCGTCGAGACTCGCCGTGGCCAGACCGTCGCCTCGGGGATGCCAGCGCACGCTCGAAATCTCGTCCGTATGTCCGTTCAGCGTTCGGACGGCCGGTCGCACGAAAACGGTCTCGTTGCCCTCGTTTTTGGGGGCTGTCGCGCTCCAAATTTTGACGGTCGCGTCCGACCCCGCCGATGCCATTTGCGTGCCGTCAGGACGCCATTGAAGGCTGCTCACCGAGCCGTCGTGACCGCGCCACCGCTCCACCAAATCGAACGAGATCTCGTTGTTGGCATCGGACGCGACTTGCCAAACTTCCACCGTTCCCTCGCGAGTGCCGACGGCCAGTCGCGCGGCGTCGGGATGCCAACTCAGGCTCGTGGCGTTTTCAGCCTCGATCGCTCGTCCGGCGACTTTGTCCCCCCGCGCGTTCCACAGCGTCACCGTACCGTCGTTTCCCACCGTGGCGAAGAGGTCGCCGTCGGAACTGAGCCGAACCCGATCGAGCGGTCCCCCATCGACGACAAACCGACGGGCGATCGCCCCCGACTGCCTCCAAACGACGAACTCTCCCGTCTCGTCGACTGACACCAAATGCGTACCGTCGGGATGCCAACTGACATTGAGAAGGGGAGCGTCGTGACCGACGAAGCGATTCTGCTCTCGCACCCAATAGAGCGATTCTTGCAGTGCGAACAACGCGCGATCGTGCATCTCGTGGGAGAGGATCTGTTCGTCCGGGTGCAGGCGCTCGTGAAGCTGGAGCAGACGTCCCAAGCGCAGCCCTTCGAGAAGCTGCTCGAAATCCCGCTGTTCCGATGCCAGTTCTCGGGCGTAGCGACTCAGAGAATCGATCGCCCGGACGTGCGCCAGTTCGGCCTGCTGTCGCTCGAAACGAGCTTGTCGGGCAAAGCGCACTGCTACAAACGCCAGAGCGGTGGTAGCGATCGCAGCAATTCCCGCGCCGATCGCCGCCCGTTTGAGAACGCGGTTGAGCTTCTGTTCGTGTAGTCGCCGTTCGGCCTCGAGGCGTTCGAGTTTTTCGAGGAGTTTCGCTCCTTCCTGTTGGCGGATGTACCGCACTAAATAATCGTGAACCAGTTGGTAGCGCTCGACGGGGGTTTCGGGAAACAGAAACACCAGCCCCGAATCGACGAAAATCTGCAACACCAGTTCCAGTTGTGCGTCGGTCACCGCGAGTTCGGAGGAATTGGGCGTTCCGAGGACTCCGCAGCGCGATCGCAGTTCTTTTTCGACATCGAGGCGGTTTTTAATGGGGCGCGTGTTGTTTTCGTCCGTCAGCAGATACAGCACCAGTTGGGCGATGTGCTGGTTTTCCGGGCCGCAGTCGGCTAGGGTGTCGTCGAGATATCGTTGTACTAGGGTTTGTTTGGGGCGTTCTCCGAGCTGTCGGTATTGCGCGAGCGTCGTGACGCGATCGGTTTGCAGCTGCGCGCCGACGATTTGCAGTTCGATGGGGCGGACAGTACCTTCTGTCGCACGATCGTTACGTTCGGCTAAATCCTCCACGACGCGATCGATCAGGGCGCTCTCGAAATACAACCGACTCTGTTGGGCGGTGAGTTGTGCCATCACAGATTTGGCGCTCTCGCAGGAAAACGCGCCGAGATAGTACAGGATCTGTTTGTCGAGAACGTTATGGTTGACGACAGCTAAATCGATACAACGGCCGATTTCGAGCAAATGGTGCAGGCGATCTTCCCGCAACGACAGAACGACTTTCACGTAAGCCAGGTTCAAACAGTCGTAGAGAAAGCGATAAAACGGCTGTCGCGCCTCGCTGTCGGGGTAGGCGGTGAAGAATTCCTCGAACTGGTCGAAAATCAAAACGACCGATCGGTTGCGATCGGTTTGTCGTTGCAACTGCGTCGAGAACTCTGCCATCCGAGGCTCGATCGCGATCGTTTCGTCGAAGGTTTTCGAGAGGGCGCAAACCCACGCCTCGCTAAAGCGCGACTCCCAATCGGCGTACACTTGCAGCAGTAACGGCAGAACGTCTCGGCTACCAATGGCGCGACCCGTGAGAGCGGGAACCAACCCCGCTTGCAGCAGCGAACTTTTACCGACACCCGATTGTCCGTACAATACCGTTAACTTGCGATCGACCCGTCCCATGCGCTCCACGAGGCGGTTGACGTCCTCGAGGCGTCCCGAAGCAGCGATCGCCCGCGCCACCGTTTCCGGTTGTTTTCCCGTCTCCAAATCCAGGTTGCTGACGCTTTTACTCGGCTGTAACCGTCCCGCCCCCACGAACGCCCGGAATCCATACTGATGTTCGAGGGTGTACTGACGCTGTTTGAGGCGGAAAGCGTCGAGATAGTCACCGTTTTGGAAATAGGCGCGGCGGAGGGCTTCGAGAATGCGGGCGTACAGTTGCGGTTCGTAGTCGGGCTTGGTTTTCGTGAGTGCCGTTTCTAGGCTGGCGAGACTGTCGCGAAGCTGTCCCAACCCGGCTTGGGCGCGAGCAAGGGCGAAGTAATACGCCCCTTGATTGAACGATCGCACCCATTCGCGAAACATCTGGCTCTCGGAGGCGTCGGTGATGCGCTCGTCGGGAGTGGCGTGACGAGAAACAGATAGGGCTTGCTGGGCGTTGTCGAGGGCGGTTTGCCAGTCTTGACGGGCGAGGGCGGCTTCGGCGACAAAGCTGTAGGCGCGGGCGAGGCGAAAGGCGTTGGGGTGGCTGCGGTGGAGGACGGTGGCGGTCGTCCCGACGGTTTGTAGTTCGTCCCAACACTGTTGGCGTTCGAGGATGTCGCCGAGGGCGTTGATAAATTTCGCCACGAGGTCGAAACGCCCTTCGCGCTCGAACAGGTCGATACACTGTTTGAAGTTGAGATAAGCCTGTTGACAGTCGCGTTCGTAATCCTGTCGGTCGAGTTCCGATCGCGTGCGCCAACTGGTCCCGCAGCAGTAGAGGACGCAGCCGAGTTTTTCGACGAGGCGGGCGTGCTTTTTGGGATTCGACGTCGCGTTTAAGGCAGTTTGTAAGTCGGCGAGACTGCGTTCGTAGTGTTGGGGCTTCGACTCGTCGAGGTCGGCGGCGTTTCCGAGTAAAAATTCTAAATTGGCCAGGCGTTCGGGTTCGACCTCGATCGCGCTGTTGGCGAGGGCTTGACGGGCGGTTTCGAGTTCCCAAAACAATTGGGAGTCGCGGGTGAGGTTCAAATCGGCGTTGTCGAGAAACCGCCCCGCCCCAGCTTCGAGAACGCGATCGAAAATGTCGTCGGCGGTGCGATCGATGAAGGCGTTGACGTCTGCGATCGACTGGTGAAATTCCTCGATGCTGGCGCGACTGTAAATGTCGGGTGCGATGCGAACGAGGCGTTGGAGGACTTCGTCCGTTGCGTGTAACACCAGCGGAAACGGAAAGGTTTTGGCCAGTTCTTCGATGATTTTCTTGGCGTTGTTTAATAATCCGTCGAGATCTCGGACTTCGGGCAAGCCGGACACGATCGCCGCATCGGGGAATTCTCCCGACCGAGTTTTGCGCGCGGCTAAGGCTTCGGATACCGTACTGTAGAGTGTCGTTGCCGATGGAGACAGGTAAATTTCACAAAGATCGAGGTCGGGAACTTGGCGGAGACGGGTGAGGACGCCGTGCCATAATGCTCTGGCGTTGCAGCGAGCGAAGACGATCGCAAACTTGCGATCGCCGCTGTAGCTTTCGATCGCCCACACTAAGCTATCGAGAGTGTCTTGGTTGTCGTCAGACCATCGATCTCGTTGTGAGTTGACCACCGATGCACGAGCCTCTGTCAAAACGATCTGTGTGTTGAGTCGAGATTAACCCTCCTTCAGCGGAAGCGCCGTTTCCAAAACTGGATTGACGTCGAACCACGACCCCTCACTATCGCGGTATTCGTAAACGAACATACTGCGGATGAGAATATCGTACCCTTCATCGCCAGTGACTTTTTTATGCTGGCGAACTTGACGCAGCAGTTCCCATTCATCGTCGGTAATCGCGAGGGTCATACGATCGCGTTTTTGGCGCACCACCGCCTCGAGACCTTTACGGGACAGGGGCAATCGGCGGTCTTTGCGAATCCAGTCGTTGAGCAATCGCAAAAATTCTCGCACGTGACCGCCACTGACCCGACAGAGATCGTCGAGGAGTTCGGAAGTCTCGAACAATTCGGAAACGCGCTGTTCTCGACCGTCTTCGTCGAGGTCGGGAAACGCCCGTACCAGCGCCATCTGACGCATCATCGTCAAACCCTCTCGGTGTTCGCTCCCGTCCCGCCGCTGCACCGGAACCATCGGTAAGACTTTGGGATCGCAACCGAAACGATTGGTGAGTTGGTTGAGATCGTTGGAATACAACAGCGACAGAGGCAAAGTGTAGATGACGTGACAGTTGAGTTGGCGCAGTTGTTCGCCGCGATCGACGAATAAATAAGCCGGTTGCGTCCGTCCCCAGGGTTTGGGTTTGCGTTCGACGCGATCGAGGTTGTCGATAATCACGACGAGTCCCTGTTTGCCAATTTGTTTGAGTTTGTCGATCCCCGGTTCGAGCAGTTCTTGGTTGATAGAATCGAGGACGCTGGTGGTGCGAACTTCAAGGTATTCCCGCAGTTTGCTGCGAAGTTCGGGGCTGTTTTTGGCTTTGGCGGTGATTTTTCCCAACCCGAGGGCGACGAAAGACACGCCTTCGCGATCGGCACTGACTTGTCCGACGCCGGGAACTCCCACTTCTGCGCTAAAGTTACCTTCGGTACTGGCGTTGACGCGACCGACGCCGGGAATGCCGACTTCCGCCGATAAGTCGATTTCAGTTTGTAGCAGTTTCGCCGCACCGTTGAGTAAGCCTTGTAAGCCTTTGGCCGATTGAAGGTGAATTTTTTCGAGGTCTTCGAGACTTTCGCTGACCCGCCGCGCGATCGCCAGCAGAATGTCGCTGACATCGATGTCTCCCATCTCTAAATCTTGCGACGACTCGAAATAAACCACGTGGAAGTCGTCTTGGCGTAAGTCCGCCGCCAACCGCAGCAGTTCGGTAGACTTGCCACAGCCGATATGGCCGGTAAACAGTTGCACGGTGGGTTCGTCGGGGGAGAAAAAGCTAATGTTATCTCGCAGTTCTTCGACGATCTGCGATCCCCGGACTTCGGAAAAATCGATATACAGTTTTCGCTCGTCGGGATTTTCGACGTTTAAGGTTTGGGCGGGGTTGGTAGCGCGAAAAAACTCGCGAACGTCTAAAGTCATGGCTTTTCGTCGAGTAAGGGAGAAGGGGAGAGGGGGAGAGGGGGAGAGGGGGAGAAAGGGAGAGCGGTAGGGTGCTGTGACGCGGCCAGAAAATGCGATTGAAGTCAGGTCGATGTTGGTCTGCTGCGTCACGCACCGCTCTTTCAGGGAACAGGGGTAGGGTGCTGTGACGCGGCCAGAAAATGCGATCGAAGTCAGGTCGATGTGGGTCTGCCGCGTCACGCACCGCCCCCCAACACCGCTCCTCATTAACCGAGCAAATCCTGGAGGCGATCGCGGTGGAGTCCGGCGCGATCGATCGTTGCCCGAATTTTCGTGTCGCCGAGGGGGTCGCCGTTGGCGTAGGTCTCGATCCAGGCGCGACTGATGGTATTGGGATCGTCGGGAAGTTCGGACAGTTCCCAAACGGGAAGGTCGAATTCGGCCGCCAGTTGGCTGACTTTAGGATCGTAGCTAATCGCCCAGCACCGGCAACCTTCGGCAGCGGCGGCGATCAGTCCGTGCAGCCGCATTCCGATGGCGAATTCGACGCTGTGAAAGACGCCTTTGAGTTCGCGGGGATCGTCGCTGTGCCAAATGTGAGTTTCTCCAGGGAGGCGATCTCGCAGGGTTTCGGCCAGCTTCAGATCGCGATCTCGTTGGAAGGGAATTAAGAGCAGACAGGTTTGGGTGGCGGTTTGGAAGTCGGCCAGGGCGCGGGTCAGGCAGTCGAGACGCGATGGCGTAAGTTGGGGATGGGGACGTAGGGTCACGGCGACGCGGGGGGCGGGGATATCCCACAGCCCTTGTGGGGGGTAGGTGTCGAGATTCCAAACGGGATCGGGGGCGAGGGTGAAGGGAACGTCCCACTGTTGGAGAAGGGCGGCGGCGTGACGATCTCGCACGGTGACGAGGTCGCAGCCGCTGAAGCATTCGCGGGCAACCCACCGGGTCAGCGATCGCCGTAACGGCCCGATGCCCTGGGCCCAGGCGATCGTGGTCAAACCCAGTTGTTGGGCGACTCCCATCAAACCGCCGTAATATAAGGGGTTGAGAGCGCTGGTGGCGTCTTGCATCAAGCTCCCGCCTCCCCAAATAAAGATGTCGGCTCGGCGCAGAGCTTGCCACACGGCTGGGGTAGATTTTCGGGGAATGGCAGCGATATGGTGGCGTTTTTGGGTTCGCTCGGGATCGCCGGACAGGGCGATCGCCTCGATGCTGGCGGGTAAGGCGTCCACCAGACAAGCGAGTAACGCCTCGTCGCCGCCGTTTCCCATACCGTAGTAGCCACACAGGATCGCTCGTCGTTTTGCCATAATGCTCGATTGCGGTTCGTATCAGTATCTTCGCCGAGACAGCACGCCGCCTAAGTACGAGGCGACGGAGAATCTTCGCGGCTTTTGTCGTCAGAAACTGTCTCTAGCAACCCTACAATATTTAAGGAAAGTTGGTGTCGGTTCTCTCAGACGGCATCGATTGAGGTTTGAAATTGGGTAAAAACTCTCAGCTCACCCCTGAGAATTAACACTTTGAAGTTGCTGGACGAGACAGGTTCAATGCACGTTCTTTCAATTCCAACTTGGATGATTCACATTTCGAGCGTTATCGAGTGGATTGCCGCCATTTGGCTGGTGTGGCGTTACGGTGAAGTGACGGGAAACCGCGCTTGGCATTGGCTGTCGGTGGCGATGTTGCCCGCGCTCGTCAGTGCGATGTGCGCCTGTACGTGGCACTTTTTCGACAACGCGGAGGCGTTAGAATGGCTGGTGACGGTGCAGGCTGCAACGACAGTCATGGGAAACTGCACGCTTTGTCTGGCTGCGTGGTGGATTTGGCGTCGCGCTCGGGTCGCGTCGGCAGAGCGCTAACGAGTCTGCGATCGGCAGTTTGAAATTGGGATGCGAGGCGCGAGGTGTCAAATAATGCAAGATTGGGAATTTTTGATTCAGCGCGAGGGGGAACGAGTCTGGCGACCCCTACCGTCAGACGGCAAGGCGATCGCGACGGGACGCTATCGTATTGTGGCGAAAACGACGTTCAAAAATGCGATCGCTGAAATTCGGGTTCTGTATACTCCCCCGACGGCATCTCAGCTGAGGGAAACTCCCAGTTCGGACTCGCAACAGTGCGATCGCTGCGTGCGACAGACGGAAGAGGACGGGTCGTTACTCGTCCTGTCGCCGACGGAGTTGTTACCGGGGCGATGGGAACTTAGCTGTGCGGCTCCGGTGACGGTAGAACGTCCAGAACCGACTCGCCGCGCGACGGTTTGTTTGCACGTCGATGGGGAAACAGCCATCGCCTCGCCGGATGCGGACGCGCCCACTGACGATCTCGCTCCCCTACCGGAACGGTCGGCGTTACCGACGCGATCGCCTCGTTTGCATTTGACCCTCGCTCGCGAAGCCCTCACGGTGAAATCGGGGGAACCGCTGGCGATTTCTGGAGAAATTGCCCGGATCGACGGCTCGACAGAGGAAAGCGCCATCCGAGGGTTACATTTACGCATTCGCTTGCGAGAACCTCAAAGTTTGCGAGTGGTGGCGACCGTGCAACGGTTACTTTCGTCTCAGACGCTGCCACTGTCGTTTTCTTGCGAGATGGAGATCCCCGAAACTTGTACGAGCCGGTTGATTTTAGGGGAAGTGTTGCTGTGCGATGCGGTTCCTAACGTGTTGTCGAAGCAGTCGTTTACGGTTACGGCGCGGTTAGATGCCTTGCTCGAGGCGATCGCTGGCGGACAGCTCGACCGGTCGATCTTACAGCGATCGGCGATCGCCCCCGAACCCTATCGCTCTCCCAAACGCGCCTCTGCCCCCCCTCCGCCTCCCCTCGATGCGAAAACGGCTGAAGCGTTGCCCCCTCAGTTAAGCGATACGGCCTCGAAATCCGCTAAAGGGATCGATCTCCCCAGCTTCGGCAACGCACCGCCGTCTCAGGAGTCCTCCGACCGTCACGCTCCCGCGAAATCGTCGATGGAAGCGGCAAACAATCCGTTCGGTACTTTCGATTCCGAACCGACAGCCGAACCGACAGCCGCCGATGTCCCCGAACCGTCTTCTGCGCCTTCGCCAAATCCCTCGCCCCCTCAACTTTCTCCGGTCGATCGCGCGTTTCAAGCCCTCGATTTACCCAATCGCTTCGCCTCGCGCCTCAACGACTTGGCAAGAGACGACGAATTGTCGGCGTGGTTGGCTTCGAGATCGGATCGTCGTAGCAATCCGTTCGACTTTGGAGACGAGACGGCGGAACTTTCGCAATGGGAAGCCCAAGAAGTGGTAGTCGATGACGATTTCGGACTGGCGTTGCCCGAGGTCGATCGCTCCGAGGACTCTGGCGAGGCGGTGTTAGAGGCTCCGCTGCTTCCGACTCCAGAACTGGAGATCCCGAGTGGAGATTTGACGGTCGGACGTCCGGTCGTCGTGCGGGTGCGACTTCCCGAACCGTCGGCGGGTATGGTTGTGAAACTCTGGATTCGCGATTTGCAGAACCAAACACTCATCGACGGGCCGCGATGGTTGACGGATTTCTTTCTCCTCGGGAACGGACAACAGGAATCGTCGGTTCAGCTCTCGATTCCTCGCGGCGGGTTAGACGTTCAGTTCGAGGCGATCGCGGTGGATGTAGACACCGAACGGGAAAGTTATAAAGCGACGGTATCGCGCCGCGTGTTACCCTCGGGTTCGCCGACGCTACCGTTAGGACAGGGAGACGCGTGATATGACAAAGCCAGAGAAACCCCTCACGGGAGACGCGCTGGTAAAGGAAGTCTGTCGCCGGATTCGCGTCGCACGCAGTTACTGGGACGCTCATAATAACGCGGCCTGTCGCGGCGAGCGGGAACGGGCGTTAGTGCTGTACGATCGCTTGACGAAGGAACAAAAAGATCGGATTCCGCAACAGTTAAGGGTGTGGTTGCGCTATCGCAGCGAGAAATATTTTGGGGCGCACCGCACGCCGCCGAAGTCGAAACGCAAACGGCACACGCGAGGTCGGAAACCGCGTCGAGGAGTTTGAGTCGCGATCGCCCCGGTACATCTCAACTTTTGCAATCGGAAATCGATCGCTTTTAATCCTGCGAACGATCGGTTCGCGATCGAACTCGAATTAGTTCTAATATGTCAGGTCTAAACCTGTTATCACCGCCACAAAGCTGGAATTTTCCCACACGTAAACTCCCAAGAGTTGAAGAGTAAACGATCGCCGAGATCCCCTACAGTTTTTTAAATTGTTTTCTCAGGCAATTCACATTATAGCAAAATCATTTGAGTTTTGAACGCACTCTTTGGTTGGAATCGCCGTGCTACAGTACTTTCCAATTACAAGATTTCACGAATCTGTTGGGCTGTCTATATAGCAGTACGACTTCGTTTGCGGATTGTTTTCAGAATAGATCGTTACGGTATGGGGTTTTCAGCCGATCTGTTTCCGCCAACCATTTAGGATTGCTATGTATATCTACATAACTTACATAAATATTGAATAGTATTAAGTCGAGCCATTAGCTCTCGACATCTTGAATTGAATCGTGCCATATTACAAACAGAAAGATACTATTT
Source organism: Geitlerinema sp. CS-897 (assembly GCF_028368005.1). Taxonomy (NCBI): domain Bacteria; kingdom Bacillati; phylum Cyanobacteriota; class Cyanophyceae; order Geitlerinematales; family Geitlerinemataceae; genus Geitlerinema; species Geitlerinema sp. CS-897. The sequence goes on from NZ_JAQNCQ010000135.1 coordinate 28,242, forward strand.
CAACCCAGAAAATATTCTCATTTTATCGAGGGACTACACAACCCAATGGCTCTTAGTAGCTTACATAATAACTCGAGGCGCGTGTTAACTTTTCCAATCGTCGCGATCGTCGAGGTATTCTCGATCGGCTGTCTTTTATCGCGTTCGGCAGTGTCACAAATCGTTCCCGACGAAACACTCCCAAACCCCTCTCAGGTCACGCTCGACAACAATATCCATACCATCGAAGGCGGAACGACCGCAGGAAACAACCTATTTCACTCCTTTGAGGACTTTTCCGTTCCGAGAGGAGCTGAGGCGTTTTTTAACAACGCTACGACGGTCGAACGTATCCTCACCCGCATTACGGGAAACCAAATCTCGAATATCGACGGGTTAATTCGAGCCAACGGGACGGCGAACTTGTTTTTACTCAATCCCAACGGCATCGTCTTCGGAGAAAACGCTCGGTTAGACCTCGGTGGTTCGTTTTTCGCTACGACAGCCGAGAGTCTCGTGTTTGCAAACGGCTTAGAATTCAGTGCGATCGCCCCCGAATCACAACCGTTGTTGAGCGTCAACGTGCCGGTGGGCTTACAATTCAACGGACGAGTGGGAGAGATTCAGGTTCGCGGTGAAGGTCACAGCTTGACGGTAAGCAATCCGCTGTTTTCACCAGTCGTCCGAGAGAATAACATTTCGGGTTTGCAAGTCAACCCCGGTCACACCCTGGCATTAGTCGGCGGTGACGTCAACTTAAACGGTGCGACGCTGACGGCTGAAGGCGGACGGATCGAACTCGGGGCAGTTGAAGCCGGGTCGGTGGCGTTGACGGCTCCCCCCACTCGCGATAGCCAGTCTTGGCGTTTGAATTACGAAGGCGTTTCCGATTTTCGAGACCTGGATTTTACCCGACAGGCGGCCGTCGATGTTAGTGGAGCTGGAGTCGGCTCGATGCAACTCGTCGGTCGGCAAATTGCCTTGAGTGACGGATCGATCGCCTTGCTGCAAAACCAAGGAACGCAGACCTTCGGTTCGTTGCAAGTACGAGCCTCAGAGTCGATCGCTTTAACGGGGACGACCCCCGACGGACTCCTTCGTAGTGGCTTTTTGCAAGAAACCCTAGACGCGGGTAACACGGGCAATATCGACATTTCCACCCGACGACTCACTGTACGGGAGGGAGGGCAAATTTTCAACCGAACGTTTGGTGGGGGCAATACTGGCAATATCGACGTTCGAGCTTCTGAATCGATCGCACCGATCGGTACGTCACCCCTCAATTCCTTAGCCCGTAGCTTCATAGGAAACGTGAGCTTCGTTCGGGGAGCGACGGGTGATGTCACGATCTCGACGCAGCGTTTGAGTATCCTCGACGGTGGGAGTTTATCCATTTCAACTTTTGGAACGGGTGCGGGAGGCAACGCCCTCGTCAATGCTACCGACACCATTGAGGTCATTGGGATCGAACCGAGAAGTCTTCTACCGAGCGTTATTTCTTCGGGAACGAACGGTATTGGTAATGCTGGCAGTTTGACCATTAACACCTCGAGAGCGATCGTTCGCGATGGCGGACGCATCACTGCTGTAACGGTCGCTAGCGGTAATGGCGGCAGACTCGTTTTAAACGCGACGGAGTTCGTCGAAGTCAGCGGAACGGTTCCGGGGTCGATCAATCCCAGCCTCATCGACGCCAGTGCCAATCGGGTTGACGAAGCGACGCAGCAAGCCTTGAGAATTCCTCCGATTCCCTCGGGGTCTCCGGGGAACTTGGAAATCAACACGCCCGAGTTAAGGATTCGCAATGGCGGACTCGTCAGCGTTCGCAACGACGGAACGGGCAACGCAGGCAGTCTCGAGATCGGTGCTGAGGCTGTTTTACTCGATCGCAGAGGAGGTATTACGGCTTCGACCCAATCGGGGGAAGGGGGAAATATTCTACTCAACGCCGATCGCTCGTTGCAGTTGCGAAACAGCAGCCAGATTACGGCTGAAGCGGGGGGAAGCGGTAACGGGGGTAACTTAGCGATCGCGGCCGATGCGATCGCCGTGTTAGAGGGGAGCGATATCAATGCCAATGCTTTGGGAGGAAACGGAGGCAACATTGAAATTGTCACTCGAGGGTTGTTCGTTGCTCCCGACAGTCAAATCACTGCCAGTTCTCAACTCGGTGTTGAAGGCATCGTGACTGTGACCCAACCAGAGATCGACACCAGTTCGGCGTTGGTGCAGTTGAGCAGTAATCCCATCGATCCGGCGACGCAAGTGGTATCGGCCTGTGACGTGGCGGCAGAAAACACTTTCGTCGTCACGGGAAACGGGGGTTTACCGCCCGATCCCACGGAGGTTCTGCACGATCGAACGGTTTGGGAGGATGTTCGGTTAACGGAAATTCAACCGTCGTCAGTCGAGAGCGGAAACGAGGAGCGATCGCCTTCTACAGAATTGGACAGTTCGCAACTGCCGCTAGTCGAAGCCACGGGTTGGCAACGACGAGACGACGGTACGATCGCATTAATTTCAACTCCACAATATCGGGCAAGACATCGTTGGATCGAACCTGTCCGTTGCGGCGATCGATAACTTAAAGTTGTTAGGGCTGGTCAAAAAGGTTCGGAAGCGAAAACGGAAGGAACAGGCTCAATTGTACGAAATTTGGGGCTTCCAGCCCTTAAGTTGAAGCCAGTGCACGGCCACTCGCCCCTACAGCAAGGGTTTCAACAAAATATAAAATTTACTTATGACCTTAAATTCAGAAGGATTCTTAAGATCGATAATTTTTTTAGTCAATTTTTGTAAATATTTCGCTGTGCCATCGGGGATCGACATCCACCTTAGCGTGTATCATAATTACGAGTGGACAGACAATTTTTCGACTCGAAGCTGTTTCCACTTTGTTAAAAAAACAATGACTTTTAGTCACTTAACAATAAATTTTCGGAGATCTTGCACTTTTCTTCTCATTACGATCGAGATATGTTCGCTCGGAGTTCTATCTTCAAATTTAGCTTTTTCACAAGTCGTTTCTGATGAAACACTCCCGAATCCTTCTCAAGTTATACTTAACAGCAATACCTATACGATTGAAGGCGGAACGACGGCGGGAAACAATCTCTTTCACTCCTTTGAAGAGTTTTCAATCCCCACAGGAGCCGAAGCCTTTTTCGACAACGCCACCAGCATTGAAAACATTCTCACTCGAGTGACGGGGGGGAATCTCTCCAATATCGACGGGTTAATTCGAGCCAACGGAATGGCAAACCTGTTTCTCCTCAATCCCAACGGCATCGTTTTTGGAGAAAACACCCGACTCGATCTCGGCGGGTCTTTTTTGGCGAGTACGGCGGACAGTCTCGTGTTTGAGAGCAATTCAGAATTTAGCGCCACGGCTCCAGATGCGACACCGTTACTCAGTATGAATGTTCCCATTGGCTTACAGTTTAACGATCGAGCCGGAGAGATGCAGGTTCGCGGTCGAGATCGTCGTTTAACAGCTTCCGATCCCTTTTTTTCGCAAATTTTCCGAAATGATGGTGTGTTCGGATTGCAAGTCCGACCCGGCCGTACCTTAGCTTTAGTTGGCGGCGATGTTCGCTTGAACGGTGCAACCCTCGCAACCGAAAGCGGACGCATCGAATTGGGTGGCGTGGGAGAAGGGTTCGTTCGTTTCATTGTTCCCTCCTCATCTGTAAATCGTTCGTGGCGTTTAAATTACGATGAGGTGTCTCGTTTTCGAGACGTACACCTTACTCAGGGATCGGCTCTCGATGTCAGCGGACATGGAGTCGGATCGATGCAACTCGTCGCCGATGAAATTCTGTTGAATCACGGCTCGATCGCCCTATTGCAAAACCAAGGTCAACAGACGTTTGGCAATTTGCAAGTACGAGCTGTAGAGTCTTTAACCTTAATCGGGACAACCTCTGATGGAATGGTTCCTACTGGCTTTCGTCAAGAAACAGTGGGCGCGGGGAATACCGGCGATTTGGAAATCTTCACCCAGCGGTTAACCTCTCTAGAAGGTGCAGCCATTACCAGTCAAACTTGGGGAGCGGGGAATGCTGGCGAGATCGACATTCAGGCTTCTGAGTCGATCGAACTCATTGGCTTTTCACCGATTAATCCCGTAGCACGCAGTCTCGTGACCAGTCTGAGCTTCGGGAGTGGATCGACGGGTGATATTACAGTTGCAGCTCGGAATTTGAGCATGATTGATGGAGGGAGCATTGGAGCTGCAACTTTTTTTGAAACCGGCTCAGCAGGAAATATCTTCGTGACGGTGACGGAGACGATTGAAGCGATCGGCGTCGAACCCACAAACTTTACGCCGAGCTTTATTGTTTCAGTCTCAAACAGTATGGGAGATGCGGGGGATGTCACACTAAACACGTCGAGAGCGATCGTGCGAGAGGGTGGACGGCTTGCCTCTTTTACCGTTGGGGCAGGTAACGGCGGCCGGTTCGTTCTCAATGCAACTGAGTTCGTGGAAGTTAGCGGAACGGTACCGGGATCGATTAATCCAAGCCTCATCGATGCGGGTGCGAATCGGGTCGATGAAGTTCTGGGAGAAGCTTTTGGCATTCCGCCCACTCCATCCGGCTTACCGGGGAGCTTGGAAATCCATACCCCCCAGTTAATTGTGAAAGATGGAGGGTTGGTTACAGTTCGCAACGACGGAATAGGAGGTGCTGGAAGCCTTCAGATCGATGCTGGAGCAATTTTGCTCGACGAAGGCGGTGGAATTACGGCTTCGACACAATCGGGAGAAGGGGGAAACCTTACCCTTCGCGTAGAGGGGTCGTTGCAATTGTGGGGGGGGAGTCAAATTACAGCTGAAGCGGGCGGAACTGGTAACGGTGGCAACTTGACGATCTCGGCTGACACAATTTCACTATTGGAAGGAAGCTCGATCGATGCCAATGCGTTTGAGGGTCGAGGCGGGAATATCGAAATTGACACCCGAGGTCTGTTTGTTTCTCCGGACAGTCACATCACGGCGAGTTCTCAACTGGGAATCGACGGTCTGGTGACGGTTACCGAACCGGAAATCGACACGAGTTCGGCGTTGGTTCAGTTAACTAGCGAACCGATCGATCTGGCGATGCAAGTGGTATCGGCGTGTGACGTAGCGGCAGAAAATACGTTTGTCGTCACGGGTAACGGCGGTTTGCCTCCTAATCCGATGGAAACGCTACGAGGTCAAACGGTTTGGGAGGATCTTCGGTTAACGGAAATTCACGATCGATCCGTCGAAGATCGATCGCTATCTCCCGAACGCGAGAGCGCCACACCCACACAACTTGTAGAAGCCAGCGATTGGCAAATTCGAGAAGACGGAACCGTAGAGTTAGTTTCGACGCCACAAAATCGGGTGGGGAATCGCTGGGGCGATCGCATCGGTTGTGGCGATCGATAATTCTTAAGGAGATTTACATGAGTATATTCACGCAAAAATTTGCGGTGAGATCGACGATGGACGTTACCTATCGCCTATGCCATACTGAGAGCGGACGGACAGCTTATCAACACAAAAAGATATTATCGAGCAGTATTGATGACTGCTAAAGACATGGACTTAAAAAGGCCACAAGGCAAGTCTAAACAATTTATTGACGTCAGTTTTTTTTTTATTTTAAACTTACTATCGTTCGGAATTCTATTTTCAAAACCTACCTTTTCACAAATTGTTCCCGATAACACACTTCCCGTTCCTTCCCAGGTCAACCTAGAAGGCAGTCGGTACACCCTCGAAGGGGGAACGGAAGCCGGAAGCAATCTTTTTCACTCCTTTCAAGACTTTTCCGTACCTACGGGTAGCGAGGCGTTTTTCAATAATGCCACCAGCATCGAAAACATCCTCACCCGCGTCACGGGGGGCAATATCTCCAACATCGATGGATTCATTCGAGCCAACGGAACGGCAAATCTGTTTCTACTCAATCCCAACGGCATTGTATTCGGTCCTAATGCCAGACTGGATATCGGCGGCTCCTTTATCGGTTCCACTGCTGACAGCCTTCAACTGTCCGATGGTAGTTTCTTTAGCGCTACCAATCCCCAAGCTCCATCATTATTAACCGTTAACGTTCCCATCGGCTTGCAGTTGGGAGCTAATTCAGGAGAAATTCGAGTTGAGGGAACAGGTCACGGACTGACCTTTGATACCAGCGATCGCTTTTTCCCACCTTTCACCCGCCCCGATGCTGTTGCGGGACTGAGCGTGCGACCGCAAAACACGATCGCCCTAGTCGGTAGCAATATCAACCTTAGCGGTGGCGTTCTCACCGCAGAAAGCGGACGTATCGAACTGGGTAGTGTCAGTTCCGGTACCGTTAGCCTGACCCCCAGTTCGTCGGGGTTCGCCCTCGAATACGATGGCATTTCTAACTTTCGAGACTTGCACCTCTCCCAACAAGCTGGCGTAGATGCGAGCGGTGCGGGGCAAGGCGGGATCTATCTAGTCGGTCGTCGGATCGACCTGACAGATGGTTCTGTCGCACTGATTCAAAACACGGACGCAACCCCGGATGGAGAGATTGCTGTCGCGGCTTCTGAATCTCTCGAAATCGTCGGAACGACTCCCGGAGGCGAAGTTCGCAGCAGCTTAAATCAAGAAACCGTGAGTTCTGGTAGTGCGGGGGATATTCGCGTTGTTGCAGGACGGTTACGACTAGCAGAGGGAGGGCAGATTATTATTCGCACCTTCGATACGGGTTCCGGGGGCAATATCGATCTCGACATTACTGAATCAATTGATATCGTCGGTTCTTCTCCTGAGAATCCCGTGCTTTTCAGCAGTATTTTTTCCATCGTGTCGGGAGGTGCGCTGGGAGAAGGAGGAAACGTCAATCTCTCTACCGAACGGCTCACTCTCTTGGATGGTGGGATCTTATCGGCTTCGACGTTTGGATCGGGAAATGCAGGCAACTTAAACGTGAATGCTTCTGAGTCCGTCGAACTGCTCGGGATCGATCCAGTCTTCGAGTCTCCTAGCGATTTGACGGTTGCCACGAATAGCAATGGCAATGGAGGAAACTTGACGTTGACGACAACTCGATTGGTCGTTGGCGATGGCGCTAGGGTGAATGCGTCCAGTGTGGAGGATGGAAATGCGGGCATCGTGACGATCGATGCTTCCGAGTCGATCGATGTCAATGGAGGAACCATCCGCTCGTCGGTTCAGTTGCCAACGAGCGTCGAAGGTTTCTTGCTCGATTTCTCGGGGCCTGCTTCTGGGATTGCGGGAAATGTGACGATCCGGACTCCCCGACTGAACGTCCGCGATCGAGGCACGATTACGGTTCAAAATGACGCTTTGAGTAATGCGGGTTCTCTCAGCATTGATGTCGGTTCTCTGCGGATCGATAGTGAAGGGGCGATCGCTGCCGCTACAGCTTCAGGCGAAGGGGGTAACATTAATCTTCGGGTGGAAGGAGCGTTAATAATGCGCGATCGCGGTCAAATCTCTGCTGAAGCAGGTGGTACGGGCAACGGCGGTAATATCGCGCTCGATACTGGGACGATCGCCGCGATCGAGGGCAGCAATATGAGTGCCAATGCCTTTGAAGGGACGGGTGGCAATATTCAGTTAACGGCGCAAGGCATTTTTCTTTCCCCAAACAGCCGTATCACTGCCAGTTCCCAGTTCGGGGTGGACGGTCTCGTTACCATTACTCAACCGGAAATCGATACGGCTTCGGGCTTGGTGGAGTTAGCCTCAGAGCCGATCGATCCGACAACGCAGGTGGTATCGGTGTGCGAGGCAGCGGCAAACAATACCTTCGTCGTCACCGGGAACGGGGGTTTGCCTCCCGATCCCACGAGCGTCCTACGGCATCGAACGGTTTGGGTAGACACTGGGTTAACGGAAATTCAACCGTCGTCAGTCGAGAGCGAGAACGAGGAGCGATCGCCTGCTACAGAATTGGACAGTTCGCAACTCCCTCTCGTAGAAGCGACCGGTTGGCAGTGGCGAAACGACGGCACGATAGAGTTAGTTTCGACGCAACAAAATCGAGTGGGGAATCGTTGGGGCGATCGCGTTGATTGTAGCGATCGATAACTTAAGACCGAAGACCGATGCTCGTTTCAGTAATTCTTCGTAAGTATTGCGCTATGCGATCGCGTATCGACATCAACCTAAATCTGTGTCATATTGCGAACAAGCAGACTATTTCTAAACCCAAAATCGTTTTTATTTTATTAAAGGAATAAATGACTTTTTGTCACTCAAACAGCAACTTTCGACGATATCGAACTATTCTTCTCGTGACGATCGTCGAGATAGGATCGCTCGGAGTTATTTCTTCAAACTCAGCCTTTTCACAGGTCGTTCCCGACGCAACACTCCCAAACCCCTCTCAGGTTACTGTTGACAACACCACCTATCAGATCGAAGGTGGAACGACGGCGGGAAACAATCTCTTTCACTCCTTTGAGAACTTTTCCGTTCCCACGGGAGCCGAAGCCTTTTTCAACAACGCCACGACGATCGAACAGATTCTCACCCGCGTCACGGGAAGCAATATTTCTAACCTCGACGGGTTAATTCGAGCCAACGGGACGGCGAACTTGTTTTTACTCAATCCCAACGGCATCGTGTTCGGTCCGAACGCTCGCCTCGATCTCGGCGGTTCGTTTTTTGCCACGACGGCCGAGAGTCTCGTGTTTGACAACGGCTTAGAATTCAGCGCCACGTCTCCCGAAGCGCAACCGTTGCTGAGCGTCAACGTGCCGGTGGGCTTACAATTCAACGGACGAGGGGGAGAGATTCGAGTTCGCGGTGACGGCCACAGCTTTACGCTGAGTGCTAGTATTTCACCGACTCTTCAAAACAGTCCGAGTTCGGGTTTGCAAGTCAATCCAGGTCGAACCTTGGGATTAGTGGGAAGTGGCACGCTCTTAGACGGTGCAACGCTAACGGCAAACAGCGGACGAATCGAACTCGGGGGAGTTGGAGTTGGGGTCGTGCGCGCGATCGCCCCGGTTGCGTCCGAGAGCCAACAGTGGCATTTCGATTACGAGGGAGTGTCTCGTTTTCAAGACGTGCGCCTCGTCAGACAAGCGGCTGTCGATGTGAGCGGAACGAGTGTCGGTTCGATGCAAATCGTCGGCGATCGCATCGGATTGAGCGGCGGTTCGATCGCCCTGTTGCAAAACCGAGGCGTACGGAAATTCGGTGAGATACGAGTACGAGCAGCTAGCGCTTTAACTATAAGGGGAACGACCCCGGACGGCATTCTGTCTACTGGCTTTCGTCAGGAAACCCTAGGTGCGGGAAACGCTGGAAATATCGAAATTTCCAGCCCGCAGTTATTGCTGCTTGAGGGCGGACAAATAACCAGTCGCTCGTTTGCAGAGGGAAATGCGGGCAATCTGAATATTCGAGCTGCCGAATCAATTTCAATTATCGGTACGCCACCACTGAATCCCCGGATTACGAGCATTATTTCAAGCAGCAGCTTTGGCACGGGAGCGACAGGTAACTTGACCGTATCGACCGGGCGTCTGAGCCTTCGCAACGGAGGCGGCTTGGCGATATCGACCTTTGGCACGGGAGCGGGTGGAAGTATCCTGGTGAATGCCACTGAGAGCGTTGAGGCGATCGGAGGCGATCCGCGAACGCTTACACCGAGTACGATTTCTGCGTCCTCGCTCGGTCCGGGTAATGCAGGTAGTACGATCGTGAACACCGCCAGGGCGATCGTTCGAGACGGCGGGCAAATTGCCTCGAGTGCTTTAGCGATGGGTGATGGCGGTAGCATCGCGATTAACGCGACAGAGTTCGTAGAGATCGGCGGAGTCGCACCGGGGTCGATCGTTCCAAGTTCGATCGATGCCAGTACGACTCAGGCTGATGAAGTATTGCGACAAGTGTTAGGACTTCCGCCTGTTCCCTCCGGTTCTCCAGGGAATTTAGAAATTAATACGCCTGAGTTAAACATTGTAGAGGGAGGGCAAGTCACAGTCCGCAACATTGGAACCGGACGAGCGGGAAGTCTTCAGATTAACGCCGAGGCAGTTTCGCTCGACAATGGAGGGGGTATTACGGCTTCGACGCGATCGGGAGAAGGTGGAAACGCGATCCTCAATGTCGAGAACTCGTTGCAGTTGCGAAACGGTAGTCAAATTACGGCCGAAGCGGGGGGAATCGGTAACGGGGGTAACTTAGCGATCGCAGCCGATACGATCGCGTTGTTAGAGGGGAGCAGCATCGACGCTAACGCCTTTGAAGGTCGGGGCGGGAATATCGAAATTGCCACACAAGGTCTGTTCGTCTCTCCCGAGAGTCGCATCACGGCCAGTTCCCAACTGGGAATCGACGGCGTGGTAGCCGTGACGCAACCGGAAATCGACACCAGTTCGGCGTTCGTGCAGTTGAGCAGCAATCCCATCGATTCCGAGACGCAGGTGACGTCGGCCTGCGAGGCGGCGGCGGAAAATACGTTTGTCGTCACCGGAAACGGGGGTTTGCCTCCCGATCCCACAGATGTTCTACGAAGTCAAACAGTCTGGACGGATACTCGGTTGACAGAAATTCAAGCTTCTCCGCCAGAGGTGGATTCTGAAGGGCGATCGCCTTCTACAGAACTGGACAGTTCGCAGCTCCCTCTCGTAGAAGCCACGGGTTGGCAGCGGCGAGACGACGGCACGATGGAGTTAGTTTCGATCCCACAACATCGAGTGGGGAATCGTTGGGGCGATCGCGTTCGTTGCAGCGATCGATAACTCGAATGCAAGGCTCGAATTTGTGAATTCACGGCAATATTGAATTATGCGATCGCATATCGACATTAACTGAAATCTGTGCCATATTGCGAACGAGGATAGAATTTCTAGACTCAGCACTATTCTCGTTTTCTAGAAAACACAAAAATTTCAATGGATGTTGTCCGATCGCCCCGGGTGCATCCCAGTTTTGCAAGTGTTAGGCGTAAAAGTCTCCATTGAGATAAGCACAGCGTTGCTTGAGGACTTGTGGAACGTTCTGACGTTCCCACTGAGCGCCGGAAATCTTGAGACGCCGACCAATCTGCTTGACCGT
>NZ_JAQNCQ010000136.1:0-17099 GCF_028368005.1 Geitlerinema sp. CS-897
GAGGTAAACCACAAAATCGCCAGTTGGTGTTGCCAAGAGAATTTGATTCTCGCTTATGTCTGCGGTGGGGCGCATCGTGGACGTTAAACAAACAGCCTGTGAAGGCGTTCTGACCGGGGGTATTCGGGCTGGCTCGTTTATTCTACTCCAAAAAGCGACCCATCTCACGATCGTCAAGGTCATGTCAATTTTCGGGGCATCGAACCCCTCAATTGACGCGGGGAGTCCATGTATCCCGACGCTGACGCTGATGGGTACAGCGCGGGACTTATTGCTCCGGTGAACCCCTCACAAGTTAAAGATCCCCGGCATCTTGGAGATGTCGGGGATCTAGCGCGATCTGGCGTTACGGGAGGATGTCAGGAGGAGTTAGAAGGGGATTTTGGCAATCTGGCTTAACCCACACCAGCTAGGGATTTTTGAGGAGGGCGATCGCCCATCGGGGCGCTGAGTGCTTCTTCGAGTTCTGCACACCCCAAGCGTTCTTCGAGAACGTCCATCACTTCCCGTCCGAAGTCTTGGGGATCGCGCTGCCACGCTTCTAAACAGACTTCGCCGAAAAACGATCCCAAGGGTTCGGGATTCCACAGCAATTTCCGCGCCGTCCACGGCATCATACTCATGGGATCGTAATCCGGTTTCAAGATGCCTCGATCGAGAGCGTAGTCTTCTAAGTGGGTGTGAGGTTGCAAGCCGATGAAGAAAATCGCCGGTTCGACTTTATCTCGACCGAAAATCCGTTCGAGTTCCCGGTGATAGGCAATCGTCTGACGAATGGTGTCGTAGGTTTCGTCAATGACGTTAAAGGAGTAGTTGACGGAAACGAGATCGTTGAATCCCGCCGCTTTGAGATCGCGGCAGTTTTGCAAGACGACACGCAGGTTGTACCCCATCCGCATCTTCCGAACCAGTTCTTGAGACCCGCTGGTGATGCCGATCTCAAAGTAGTTCATCCCCGTTTTCACCATTAAGTCGCACAGTTCGGGGTTGAGGTTGTCCGCCCGGATGTACGCCGCCCAATGTATATCCTCCATCCCAGAATCGAGGATTTTTTGTAGCAGTTCGATCGCGTCGTTAATGTAACGACGGGCGGGGATAAACTGGGCGTCGGTAAACCAAAAGTTGCGAATGCCGCGATCGTACAGTTGCCGCATTTCTTTAACCACTTCATCGGCAGGATTGACGCGCACTTGTTTCCCTTCGATGACGGTATAAACGCAGTAGCAACAGTTATGGGGACAGCCCCGTTTGGTTTGAACGCCGATGTAAAAGTCGCGATCTTGGAAGTAATAGTCGAATTCCGGCCAGATGCTGGCGATGTAATCGTAATTACAGGCCGTTTTTTCGATTGGGGTTGGTTTTTCGTGAATTAACCGTTCTCGAGGCGTGGTTTCTCCAGCGACGTAACAGCGTTCGTCTTGGAATTCTTGTCCGCGAACCAGGCGTTCGAGGAGGGTTTCTCCTTCGCCGACGGAGACGATGGTTCCTTTGGGTAGGCTGTTTCCGAGTTGTTCGTAAAACACGCTCACCGCCCCACCGCCGACGACGCAACGGGCTTCGGGGTGATACTTACGGGCCTGTTTGAGACCTCCCCGAATCAGGCTGGTGTTGCGCCAGAGTTCGCCGTAGTAAGACGCGGCCAGACGCAAACCGCCGAACGCACCCCGAAGTTTCACGAGTGGATTGTTGGCGTAGTAAAACTCGAACGCGTTTTGCAGGGGGTTGCCGCCACGTCCGCCAACCGGGGCATAAATTTGAATGTCTCGCCAGGAAAAGACAAGCAGTTGGGGTTTGAAATCGTCGATGCTGACTTCGAGAGCGCCCTTGTAGTCGAGGGGAGGAACTGCGCCGAGGTCGAAAATTCGCTGGTCGAGATGGGGGAAAAGCTTGTGTAGGAAATCTGCTAGGTAGACGACGCCGATGGGGAAGATGGGATTACACGGCAGACGGACGTATAACACCCGCTCGATTTTCGTACTCATTTTGAAAACGCTTTTCACATATCTTTACTTTTTAAGATAGCACCAACTTTTCCTCGAGGGTGGCGATCCCCTGCCCTGACGAGGCGATGTTTTTGGCAGGTGAAGGGCGATCGTCAGAAAAAATGGCGATCGTTTGGGATCGCAGGCGGTTGGGGGCGATAAATTGGAGAGAAACAAAAGTCTCGGCTTTGCGGCTGGTTGAAACGGGAAAAGGTCAGAGCGAACTGTTGTTAGGTCGAGAAAAGAGCGATTGAAAATATAGAAAAAATCTTTAGAGCGTTCCGAACGAAACTCAGACCGCGTAAAATGGTCTGCGGCAACCTTACTAACATTTAATTACCGCGATCCCAACCCACATCCGCGATCTAAGGCTCGATCGTCAAAAATCTTGCTGTTTTACGCAAAAACACCGAGTCGCTCGTTAGGGCGATCGCAATTTCTAACACTTGGTATTCGCTTTTACAGCCATCTGGGATCGCGAGGTGTTAGGCTTTCAGGTATAACAATCGATCGACTTTTGAAGAAAGCACGTTTCTCAAACAATCATGGCTCAGATTCTCGATCCCTTACCCAAAAACAGCGCTAATCCCCTTCTCTGCTGCTACATCAACGCGACCAGCCAAATCCAAGTCGCTCGCATCACCAATATTCCTAACTGGTATTTCGAGCGGGTGGTGTTCCCCGGACAGCGCTTGGTATTTGAGGCATTGCCCCACGCTCAACTCGAGATTCACACGGGCATGATGGCTAGTTCGATCCTTTCCGATACGATTCCTTGCAATCGCTTGACGGTTACAACTGAATCTAACGGTACTGAGGATTCTACCTCGAAAGAGGACACACACACTGTAAAGAATTGTGAAGATCCGTTTGGGGGAGGGTCGCAATCTTCGACGAACGGCGAGAAGGAACCTGCTTTAGCCTCAGTTGAATAATCGAAACCCTTTAATTAAAAAACAAGTTAAAGGTCAAGTTGAAATGGTGTGAGGGAGTGCGAGGGCGTCGCCTCGAGGAAAGACCAAACCACTCAAAACGAGGGTCGATCGCGACGCCATGTTGGATCGCAATAGAATTGACTGAAAATCAGGGTTTCAAGCCCCGCCCTTCTAGGGCGGCATTTGAAAATGCTAAACTGAAGTCAGTCCGATGCCGGGTGAACTCGTCGGTAGCCCAGCCCGTAAAGGGTCTTAACGACCGTTGCGACATCGGTGTAGAGGTGCGAGAGACCTCTTTAAAAACGCAAGCACTCAGAAGAGTCGCCAGTCCAGAAAAGTCGAGCATTGCCTCAAATGCTTTCCAACGTACCGTGGGGCGCACGGAAACGTAAAAAAAGCCTGGGGAGATCGGCCCTCTGGGGTCTTCAGCCACTGTCTTAAAACAATCCAGTCGGAAGTTGAAAGACGGTGGGTTCGAGCCAGCGAGTTGGCTTCTGAAGATTTAAAGGTGGATCGACGAACCAGGAATCCCCCTGCCAATTGGCAGGGGAGAACGTCAAAAGGTAAGATCCGAGGGAACCTCGCAAGTCAAACGCGAAACTCTTGGATCTTCCTTCGTTTTTATGGTTGTGGCGTATCGCCGCTTGGTCGATGGGGCTGTCGCTGACCGCTTACGTCCTCCTCGGTATCACTGGAGGCTGGATGTTCGCCACCCGCACTCAGAAAAAACCCCGTCCGAAGGGGTTGCGTCTCGCCCATCTCATCGTGGGGGGAACGTTGGTGACGTTGGTGCTGCTGCTGCTGACGATCGGGATTGTCGGAACCCTGGGTTACTACGGGAATTTAGGACATTCGGCGCATCTTCCGGCTGGGTTGGTGGTGGTGGCGTTAGTTCTGGTGTCGGTGGTCAGTGGGTTGCGAATCCACGCCAAACGCCCCGATATGCGTCGCCTTCACGTTGCGACTAACGTGCTGTTGTTCGTCGCCTTCGCCGCCGTGTCGTGGACGGGGTGGAGCGTCGTGCAAAAATATTTGCCTTAAGTTAAGTTAAGTGAACTTAACTAGTTTTAAGGTGCGATCGCCGTGTCTGAAACGCCAATCTCCGAGCCTTCTATTTTCCGCATTTCTCCGTTAATCCGCGCGACCCTCATCGGGTTGTATGTTGCCTTGACGGTTCCGCTTCCGTTTTTGGCGGAGGTGACTGAGGCGTCGGTTCCCCCCGCGTTGTTGTGGGTGGGAATTGCGATCGGGTTTGTGGCGTTGTACGGGGTATTGGGAGAACGGGTGGTTCTCGACGAGGCGGGAATTGGTGTCAGTTATCCTCGCTGGTTTCCTAGTTTTTTGCGGAAAGGTTGGTTTCTTCCGTGGGAGGAGGTTCGGGCATTGAAGCCTCGCAGTACGGGACAAGGGGGACTCGTGTATTATTTTGTGGGCGAGTCGGATCGGGCGTATTTGTTACCGATGCGCGTGGTGGGGTTCTCGAAGTTGGTGCAGCAGGTGGAGGCGAAAACGGGAATCGATACTCGCGACGTTCGCCCTTTGGCGCAACCTTGGATGTATTTGATTTTGTTGGGATTAACGCTGTTGTTGTTGCTGGTGGATAGTTGGGCGATCGTGAATGCGAGTTCGATGGTTTAAAAGTTAGTTTTGTAGAGTGGATGATGCTCACCTTCCCAGCAATTTCTTGGATTTTGAATAGCTGAAATTTTACCTTTTCGTTCGCCAGAGGAATTCTTTTTAAAAGCTTTCAATAATGCTCGATCTTACATTCCACAGTGATTGCATCCCCGTTTTGCAGAAACAGGAAGATTGGAAGCTAAAACTCTTATTCTCTCGTGTAGATTGGCATTTTTGAGATGCACCCTTCCACAGTTGAGGAAGAATTAAAAGAAGAGGCATAGTAAAGACTCACAATGCACACCACCCCCTGCCCTGTCACTCATTGGTTCTCTGCCATCTACCCCAACTCTAAAATATCCATACCCACTATATGAATCCAAGAATTCAAGATACAGCCCGTAATTCATCAAATCTGCCCACAAATATTTTGGTTACCGGCTCATCGGGTTGGCTGGGGCGCTTCTTAGCTCCAAGATTGCGCCAAGCCGGTTACCAAGTAACAGGACTTGATGTTGCTTCTAGTCCCGATACAACAGTAGTTGGCAGTGTCGTCGATCGTTCACTAATCGACCAGGTTTTCTCCGATTACAACATTCAGGCAGTTATTCACTGTGCCGCACTTCACAAACCTGATATCGTTCGATACTCTGCAAAAGCATTCATTGATGTTAACGAAATTGGCACGCTAAACCTTCTTGAGGCGGCAGTAGCAGCCGGACACGATCGCTTTGTCTTTACATCTACTACGTCACTAATGATTTCAAAGGAGATGCGAGCAGGTGTAGAGGCAGGTTTAGAAAAGGCTTTCTGGTTAGATGAGGAGTTTGGGCCGATCCGACCTCGTAACATATATGGCGTGACTAAATTTGCCGCTGAAAATCTGTGCCAATTATTTTCCTCGAATCATGGTCTTGATATTGCTATCCTGCGCACAGCACGTTTTTTCCCAGAAGAGGATGACACTTTGAGATTTCCCAGTGGTCTAAATCTCAAAGCCAACGAGTTTCTTCATCGGCGGCTGGCAGTTGAAGATGCTGCGGAAGCTCATATTGCGGCTCTCGAAAGAATCAAGGGTATGGGATGTAAGACTTTTTTACTATCAGCACCTACACCTTTCAACCGAAGTGATGCCAAGTCTCTCATATCAGATGCTCCGAGTGTTATCTCTCACTATTTTCCAAATGCTGCAATGCTATATAAAAAAATGGGTTGGAGTTTCCCTAGATGCATCGATCGAGTATACGATTCGTTAAGGTTACAACTAGAATTGGGATTTCGTCCGAGGGTAGATTTCTCAGTCATCCTTGATGCTTTAGCGTCGGGTGAATCCTTGCCGTATACACACGATCCTCATTACACATCACCAAAAGAATCGTCGGGTAGTCATGCACAGTGATGATGACGAGCGCGGATTGAAGCATGATACTGACGGAAGTACCAAATCGTTTTTACATAATTTTCTGACTTTTTAGAAAAAGACAAAGTTCTACGAACGAGTCGAGACACACGCTAACGAAGAGTCTTATAGCCTAACGTGCAGTCGCACGATCGATCTCGAATTAAGAGACACCTATTTGGCATTCCTACTGTCACCCTAACTCGTACCCCATATCGACCCAATAGTGCCAATCTTCGATGCACTGGCGACGTTCTAAGTTGTCGTCGTCTTCTAAACAGCGAATTTCCGACAGCGGTACGGAAAATTCGTCTTCTTCCGTATCTTCGGCGTAGCGAATTTCTACGTACATCTCGCCCATGCACTCTTCCTCGGCTGCCATTGCGACGACTTCGACGATATCGAGTTTTTGTGGGTTATCGCGATTTCCCTGGGTTATCCACTGGGCGGAAAAGGGAAAATTGAGGCGATCGTCTAAGTAAACGTACCACCCCATCGCCTGTTCTTCGGGGGTGTAGGCATCGACGACGATCTCGTAATCGATGCGATGTTCTCGTTCCGTATTGCGATCGCCCATGACTCGACCTCCTCAACGGGTTTTGGCGGTAATTTTGGTCTGCCATTAGTGTAGACGAAACCTCGGTACGATAGGAGATGGCAACCCCCAGGATGCGAGACGAAGATGGCACGTGGCGATCAAATTTACGTTATCCGTCCGTTTTTTAACCTCGACGGCGTCTACGAACACCACGGAATCGACTGCGGCGACGGGAGCGTGATTCATTATTCCAAGCGGGAACCGGACGCGACGGTTCGACGGACTTCGGCGATCGAGTTTACGCAAAATCACTCGGTGTACGTGCGGGAGTATCCCGCTTGTTACATTGCGGAGACGGCGATACAACGGGCGGAAAGCCGCTTGGGAGAGCGTCGCTACAATTTGATTTACAACAACTGCGAACACTTCGCGACTTGGTGTAAAACGGGCATTAGCGACAGCAAGCAAATTCGCAACTTTGCACCGTTGCTGTCTCGCCTCGATCCGCAATCGCTTAATATTCCGATTATCGAGTCAGTTGAAGACGGACACCAGCAAGACGTCCCGCGACTGTTCGATAACGCTCTCGGCGAGATTAAGGTGGCGTGGGACGACGTACAACCTCAGTACAACCAAGCGGTGCAGGAAATGAAGGCTTGGGATGCGGTCGCCCGCAAAGCCCTCGAACGCGATCGCGAAGATTTAGCTCGGGCTGCACTGTTTCGCAAACGAGAATACAAGCACAAAGCCGCCGATCTCAAACGACATCTCGATCGCCTCGCGGAAATGACGGAAATGTTGGTGCGCGATCGCCAAGATTTAACTCCTTAACTGTAAAAAAATATTAAATTTGCAGTATGTATTTGGCTCGAACGCCCTATATGTGCTAGGCAATTTACCGGCGCGAAACGAGATCCCCATTCGCTGTCGCGCGTTCGAGCCGGGCGGATCGGACTTGAGGTGTGACGTTGAGGTGAGATGCTCAGAGGCGATCGCGATCGAGGCGTTTCAACCGTCACAAAAATCCCCTCAATCCCGCACGGGCGTTTAACCCTGACGTGATAATATGAATAACTGTTACGCGCGACTCAGCATCGCGCTCTCGTGTATCGGGGTCTCGTGAGATGCGACCCTCACCAGCGTTACGATTTCCAGCGCGAAGCCTGGAAACGGCAACGATTAAACAACGATACCGTTTGTTAAGGGAAATCACATAACATAATACGCGAGTAGCTCAATGACTCAAGCTTCAGGACCTGCAGACGTCCCCTCCATGGGACGACGGCAATTTATGAACTTCCTCACGTTTGGGGCAGTCACCGGCACGGCACTCGGTGCGCTCTACCCAGTCGTGAATTACTTCATTCCCCCCTCGAGCGGTGGCAGCGGCGGCGGCATCGTCGCCAAAGACGCCCTCGGCAACGACATCGAAGCCAGCGAATTTCTGGCCAAACATAACGTCGGCGATCGCGTGTTAGCCCAAGGCTTCAAAGGCGATCCCACCTACATCGTCGTCGAAGGTGCTAACGCCATCAGCGATTACGGCATCAACGCCGTTTGCACCCACCTCGGCTGTGTCGTGCCTTGGAACGCTAGCGCCGAAAAATTCATCTGCCCCTGCCACGGATCGCAGTACGATAAAACCGGAAAAGTGGTTCGCGGTCCGGCACCGTTGTCCCTGGCCTTGGTTCACGTCGATGTTTCCGAAGACGACAACGTGACGCTGACCCAGTGGACGGAAGAAGATTTCCGAACCAACGAAGATCCCTGGTGGACGTAAAAGATGGCGAGATGGAAACCCTCGTCATCTCGTCAACTCGTTTGCCCGAACACGCTAGCCCTCGAAAGAAGAGAACGTTGTCACAACCGATGAAATACAATCGTGCATTGGCGAGATGGCATCGCCGCGTTGCACCGTTAGCGAAAGGACTGCTGGTGGCGGTCGCGGCCGTCGCGGTGTTCCTGACCAGCGACCTCGTCGCCCCTCAAGCTGCGGCCGCTTATCCGTTCTGGGCGCAACAGACCGCCCCAGAAACTCCCCGCGAAGCGACCGGACGCATCGTCTGTGCGAACTGTCACTTAGCGTCCAAACCGACGGAAGTTGAAGTTCCCCAGTCCGTTTTACCCGACACCGTCTTTAAAGCGGTCGTGAAAGTGCCTTACGACACCAGTGTCCAACAGGTTCTCGGCGATGGAAGCAAAGGCGGTTTGAACGTGGGTGCGGTGCTGATGCTGCCCGAAGGCTTCAAAATCGCCCCTGAAGATCGCATTTCCGAAGAACTCAAAGAAGAAACCGAAGGGCTGTTTTATCAAACTTACAGCCCCGAACAGGAAAATATCGTTCTGATCGGACCTCTGCCCGGTGACGACCATCAGGAATTGGTGTTTCCGGTGCTGTCTCCCGACCCCCGTACTGATAAATCTGTTAATTTCGGTAAATTCTCTGTTCATGCCGGTGGAAACCGCGGCCGCGGTCAGGTGTATCCTGCCGGAAACAATAGTAATAACGTCGCTTACAAAACTGCTAGCGGTGGTGTGGTGACAAAAATCTCGCCGGTTGAAGCAGGCGGTTACGAAGTTACGTTGAAAACTAACGACGGTGAAGAAGTCGTCGAAACGATTCCGCCAGGTCCGGAAATCCTCGTGTCTGAAGGTCAGCAAGTGGCGGCTGGAGAAGTTTTGACCACCGACCCCAATGTAGGCGGTTTCGGTCAAAAGGATACTGAAATCGTGTTACAAAGTGCGACTCGCATTAAAGGATTGCTGGCGTTCTTCGCCATCGTCATTTTGTCGCAAATTATGTTGGTGTTGAAGAAGAAACAGGTCGAGAAAGTTCAAGCGGCAGAAATGAACTTCTAAGACTGGTTCGACGCGACATTTTAATAACATCAAGGATTAGGACGTTTCCGTGTTTTGGGGAAACGTCCTTTTTTTGGCGCGTGAAGTGGAAGCGGGCGGAAAATATCCGATAAGTTCAAGGTTTTTCACCACAGAGACACAGAGACACAGAGGACACAGAGGTTCTGACTGGAAAATGAGAGACTTCTTTCAAACAGATATCGGGAAAACAGATCCCCTGCATCTTGAAGATGCAGGGGATCTAGCTGTTTCTCTAGCTGTTTCGGAGGTCTCTGTGCATCGTTCCCTTTCTATCTCGGAAATAGGGTTTCTCCGGGCGAGGTCTCGATCGCTCTGCTCGAGAAATGGTATAAATCATTAACAACTGGTTAAGTGAAAATTTTTTGCAAACTTCTGAAGCTTTAACAAGTTTTATCAAACTGTGTCTGTCGAACAAAAAACTATTACTGTCGGTTCCTGGGAATGGTTTTACCGTGAAGCCAATCCCGTGAACCCACCACAAGTTCCGACTGTGGTATTTCTCCACGGTATCCCCTCTCTCGGCTACAGCTGGAGTGCGCTGATGCCGGACTTGGCCAGTCAGGGGCTTCGCAGTATCGCCCCGGATTGGTTGGGATTCGGACGGTCGAGCAAACCTCAACGGCGAGAGTTTCCCTACACCCCCGATAGCTTTGTGGCGGCGTTGGACGATTTTCTCAATACCTTGGAACTCGATCGCGTGTCGTTGGTGGTTCAAGGGTTTTTGGGGTCGGTGGGACTGCAATATGCCTTGAGACATCGCGATCGCATCGATCGCGTGGCCGTTCTCAACGCCCCTCTGTCTCCCGATGCCAAACTCCCCTGGATGCTGAAACAGATGAGTTTGCCCTTCATCGGCGACATGATGACCCAAGACCCCCTGTTGGTCGATCGCACCTTAGAAAAAGGCAGCGGTTTCGTCATCCCCGACAAAGACCTCGATGTTTACCGCCGTCCTTGGCTGAAAAGTTCTGATTCTGGGCGAGCTTTACTCTACACCCTCAAAAACTTGCAACTCGATCGAGCCACCGCTGAAATTGACAGCGGTTTCCGCCAGTGGACGAAACCTGCCCTCGTAGTTTGGGGCGTTCTCGATCCCTGGCTCTCCGTCGAACCCGCCAAAACCTTCGCCGACAATTTGGAGAACGGGAAATTTATCAGCCTCGAAGAAGCCGCCCACTATCCCCAGGAACATTGGTCGCAAGACGTGGGAAAAGCTTTGATACCATTTTTGCGCCGCCGTTCGACGGACAGTTAGAAACCACTCGCAAAGGATTCGATCGTGACGAAATATGTAATGTGGGGCAGCTACTGCGAAGATGCTCTAGAACGCCGAAAACCCTACCGCCAAGCCCACCTCGACGGTCTCAGCCAACAGAAGGAATCGGGGGTTCTGGTGACGTTGGGGCCGACGAAAGACAATACGAAAGTGTTCGGGATTTACGACGCCGAAGACGAAGCCACCGTTCGCCAACTGGTGGAAAACGACCCCTACTGGAAAAACGGCATTTGGACGGAATATCAAGTCAAGGAGTGGATTCAAGCGTTTTGACAAATGCCGTCACTCTACAAAATATTAAATTTCTGTAAACCGATCCCCATCTTAGAGTAGGATCGGAAAACACGGAAAGTTCGCCTGTATTCTTCGACGGTCAAGGGGTTGTCCGATCGCTTTCCCCCGCGATCGAACGCGCCGACCTTCTCAGACTCGGCGATTTTTTTTAAACAAATCTATAATTTAGTTAAGAACCGTTTCAAACTGTTGTTATTTTCGCGGATGTCATGTATAGCCGCTTTTTTGCGTCGTTACCTGTTGAAATTCCCGTTCCCGAGCAGCCCGTTCCCATCCAACATTACCTGCGCCAGCCTCAGCGGTTAGTCAGCGCCCTCGTCGATCCCTCCCGCACTGAAAAATTAAGTCCCGACTGTTTTCGGTTGAAAATGCGTCCGCTGAACTTTCTGATGCTGAGCGTACAGCCGACAGTGGACATGAAAGTCTGGGCTGAAGCGAACGGAACCGTACATCTGCGATCGCGCCGTTGTGAAATTCGCGGTGTCGAATACATCAACCAACGATTTTCTCTGGATTTGGTGGGACACCTCGAACCGCGCACCGAAAACGGTAAAACCACTCTTTACGGCCGGGCGAACCTAGAAGTGAAAGTGGAAATGCCGCCGCCGCTGTGGTTTACGCCCCAACCCATTATCGACGCCACGGGAAACACCCTCCTCACCAGCGTCCTGCATACCATCAAACAGCGTTTGACGCGTCATTTAATTGCCGATTACCGTGCCTGGGCCGGACAAGAGCGGCACCAGCAACGTCAAAACACGACCCTACAACTGTCTCCCAACGCACAAAGCAGCTAGACCGCCCGGTAAAACGTTAACGTGGTACGAAGTTGGATTCAGAAATGTTACCGCGATCTACCCCCGCTGTGACCGACCGAGCCGAGGGACGAAAGGACTCCGTCCCGCTTGCGCGAACGCACCGCCGACGACCCCGTCAACGGTGGCTGCGATCGAGCCTTGCCCTCAGTGTCTGCCTCCTCACGGCTTGCCACAACTTCCTCAAGACTCGTCCGCCCGAGGGGATCGCGCCCAACGCAATTTACTTCGGGTCTGTCCTGGCACTTGAAGGTCAGGAAGAAGCCCTAGGCAATGGGATGAAAGCCGGACTCAAAGCCGCCTTAGAGGGCGAACGAGTCAAACGGCGGCAGCTCCAGCTCGATTTTGAAAACGACTTTTACGAACCGCCCACCGCCAAACTGGCGACCCAGACCTTACTCGATCGCGGTGTTTTCCTCACGATCGGGAACGTGGGAACCCCCACCGCCCAAGTCACCCTGCCCTTACTGGCAGATGCAGGCGTTCCAGCGGTCGGGTTCTTCACCGGGGCGGGTTTGCTGCGTCAAAACAACGATCGACCCATCGTCAACTACCGCGCTAGTTACGTCCAAGAACTCGAGGCAACGATCGACATTGCCCTCGAAGCCGGACTGACCCCGGACGACATTTGCGTCTACGTTCAAAACGACAGTTACGGTATGGCGGGATTAACCGGATTGAAAGCCGCCCTCGATCGCGCCGGGGCATCTCCCGACATCCTCCAAACTTACGATCGCATCATCAACACCCCAGGAACCCCCCCACCGCGCAACAACCTCGGCCCTGTGGGTCTGTACGAGCGCAACACTCCTGACGTCGAAGCGGGTTACGAATCTCTGAAAACCTGGGAACGAGAAACGGGACGACCCTGCCGGTTCGTCGTCACAGGAGGGTCCTACAGCAACGTCGCCCGCTTCGTCCAACACGCTCGCGATCGAGGCGAAACCTGGGTCGTGTCTGCCCTTTCCTTTACCGGCGGCGACGATTACCGCTTAGACCTCGAAGAATACGGCGTCACCGACGGTATCGTGATGACGCAAGTGGTTCCCCCGATCGATTCCGATTTGCCCATCGTCCGAGATGCCCAAAATGCCTTGGGTGACGAATTTGGGTACGTCTCCCTCGAAGGCTACATCGTCGGGAAAATGACCCTGAAAATTCTCAACGACATCCCCGGCGAACTGACCCGAGATAGCTTTATGAAGCAAGTGGCGAAGTCTCGCTTCGATCTCGGCGGCATCGAAATCGACTTTACTGACAACGACAACCAAGGCTCCGATCTCGTCATTGTCAGTTACTTAACCCCCGATGGGTTTCGCGAACTCGATACTACAACATTGAAAGCCATGTTGGGACAGGATTAGGGGTTCGACTGTGTTCAGTCACCCGTCGTTCGCGAAGATATAGATAGGGTGTACGACACGACCCAAAAACACGAGAACGTTGTCGCTAAACCTGCGTTCCTCATCACGCCTTGACTCCATTATTTCTCTCTTATCTTCCTGACCTTCAACCACAACTCTTAACTTGTCACGGTAAAGATCGCCATGTCCGATCGCACGAACGATAACGATATTCCGCACGCGACGAAACCTTCGGAGGAAACGCCTTCTGTCGCTCCAGATGAGGGAGGAAATGTAAAAGTTTCAAACACCACATTTCCCCCTTCAGATGCTAAAAACAATTCCCAAGAAGATCCGATTCTCAAACCGCTTTCAATTTTCAATGCAAAAGTTGCCGATTTCGTCCGTTGGCTCGAAAACATCTCCCTCCTCAAACTCGCCGCCACCTTGAGCGAAGCCGCGCTGCTATTTGCCCTGGTGTCTTACTTCGTGGGTATTCCCTACCGACGACAACAAACCATCAACAACGTCCGCACAGTCATCTTCAATCGCACCGGTCAGGAACACAGCCAAGGGCGTATCGAAGCCTTACAAACTCTGAACGAACTCTGCGTCAGCAGTCCTGGCATCGAAGCCAAAAATGCCAACTTGTCTGGTATCGATCTAACCAACTGCTATCCCTTGGGGCATCAACTCAACTGGGCGTTTAGGATGCAGATTTTCCAGCCATCTCGGGGAATGAACTTATCTCACTCGAGTCTGTCCGGGGCAAATTTATCTAAAGCTAACTTACAAGAAACGAACTTAAAGGAAGCGGATTTAAGAGGGGTAAACTTAACGGGAGCCAACTTAACCGAGGCCAATCTAGCCGGAGCGGACTTAACCGAGGCCAATTTATCGGGGGCAATTCTCAGCGGAGCGAATTTATCTGACGCCGTCCTCGATCGCGCGGTTCTCAACGGCGCACAACTCCAACGGGCTAAATTGTCCGAAGCCAGCTTTGCAGAAGCCCAGGCACTCTGGGCGAACTTTCAAGAAGCCAATCTCTACCGCATCAACGGGCGATCGGCCAATTTCAACCGAGCCAACTTCGACGAGGCGGAACTGTACAAAGCAAACTTGAGCGACGGTTCTCTCAAATTCGCCAGCTTCGAGGAAAGAACCAGTTTGCGAGAGGCGAACTTACAAAACGCTAACCTGTGGGGCGCGAGGTTCCACGCCACGTCTCAAGTCAAACGGGCAGACAACTGGCAATCGGCGACGCTCAAACCCAACTGGGAGAACCAAATCGCGGTCGATCGCCCGCCTCGCCTGCGCGTCAGTTTAATCAAACCCCAATCCGACACGAGCATTTTCCAAGCTTACGAACTTGGGATGCGACGGGCGGCCAACCGTCGCGTTGAAGTGTGGGGCGTTCCCTCCGCCTCGGGGGTGGAAAACGAAGCAGAAACCATTCGCCGCCTCATCGACGAGGGAACGGACGCCATCGTCATGGTTCCCGAAGATCCCGTCGAGTCCCTCGAGGCGATACGAGAAGCTTACGAAGCGGGAATCGTGGTGATTACCGTCGATTTTTGCTTCGACGAGGAGACGGCTCAAAACTACGTGTTTGCCTGTTACAACACCAACAGTGTCCGCATGGGCTACGATTCGGGGGAGTATCTGGTGCGGTGGGCCCGGAGAAACCGAGGCGATCGCGCCGAAGAACCGTTGAAAATTGGCCTCGTCGATGCAGCGGCTTACGATCGCTATTATCCCAACCTCGAAGGCTTTCTCGCCGCCATGAAGAACTCGGGCGTCGAGTGGGAAGAAGTGGCGGCGACGGGGGCGATTTTACCTTCGGAGGTGGGTCTCGTCGAGGAGATGCTGCGCCAACATCCCGAAATCGAGATTCTCTGGGGCGGGTCGAACGCCGCGACGAAACTGGCGTTAAAGGCGGTGGAAAATCTCGGGTTGAGCGATCGCGTGGCGGTGTTTGGTATTTTCGACTTGTCGCGAGATAACGCCCGACGCCTGCTCGATCCCGACGATCCCCTGCAATCGATTATCGACCAATCTGGCGTGTTCATCGGTTACAACGCCGTTAAAACTGCCGAAGCCGTCTTGCGGGGACAACGGTTGGGCTATGAGTTTTTCCCCGTCGAACACCGTCTGCTGACCCAAGACGATCGCGAGGCGGTGCGCGAACTCCTCGACGAAGCCAATAACATTCAATCCTCGAACCGCATTCAAACTCGACCGAGCGATCGCGACCGCTCTCGAAGTCAGGAGCCGCTGTCGGATACCGAGGAACGTTGGGCTGAGATGGGAGAGCGTTGAATCGCGGCTTCGTGGCTCTCGGCCCAAAGTGTGACGGACGGTCGCACTGTGGGTGGGAATTTCCCGCGTCGAGACGGGCTGACAGAATTGAGAAATAATAGAGGGCGAACTCTCGTAAGGTGAAAGAAAATTGTGATGACAGCAACTGACTGGGTGGCGATCGCCGTTTGGGGGATGAGTTCGATCGTCTGGGTGGAAATCGTGCGAGACTGCAACCACGCCCTCGCTCACGTTTGGCAACCTCTCGGACGACTGCACAACTGGCATCACCGGGTGTTTCGTCCCGATTTAACGCCCGTCAGCGAGACGATTTACCGTCAGGCGCAGTGGCGCAACGACCTCCCCGAATCGTTGGTGATGTTGACGGCCAGCGGCTTGTTTGGCGTGCTGGCGTTCGTGGTGTCTCCAAACGTTTTTTGGGCGGCGTTAGCGGGAACGCTGTATTCGCTCTCGTTTCTGTTTGGGGCGATCGCTCGGGGGATGGGGTGGCAATGGGCCCACGAACTGACGGATTTAACGCACCTTCCCGGGCCGTTTCAGTCGCCGCCGTCGCAGTTGTTTGTCAACCGTCCCTATCATTGGCGACATCATTTCGATAACCAAGATGCTTATTTTTCAGGAGCGTTAACGTTGGTCGATCGCGCGTTGGGAACGGCACTGTCGTTAAAAGGAAAAACCGTCGCCGTCACGGGGGCGTCGGGAACGCTCGGAACGGGGTTGTTGAAACACTTGCATCTGGCGGGGGCGAAAGTCGTCGCGCTCACGTCGAGCGATCGCCAGTTGACGTTAGACCTCAATGGTGAGACGCTTAGCATAAAAACGGTGAAATGGCAAGTCGGACGAGAAACAGAACTGGCCGAACTGTTGGAAAAAATCGATATTTTAATCTTGAACCACGGGGTCAACGTCGGAGGGGAACGAACCCCCGAGGCGATCGAGCGATCGTTTGAAATCAACACCTTTTCGAGTTGGCGGTTGATGGAACAGTTCCTCACCACGGTACGCACCAACCGCGATATGGTTTGTAAAGAAGTTTGGGTGAACACCTCTGAAGCAGAAGTCAGCCCTGCGTTCAGTCCCCTGTACGAACTCAGCAAGCGTACGTTAGGGGATTTGGTGACGATGCGGCGTTTGGACGCTCCCTGTATCGTTCGCAAGCTGATTTTGGGGCCGTTTAAAAGCAACCTCAATCCGATCGGTATTATGTCGGGAGATCGCGTCGCCAAGCAAATTATCAAACAGGCTAAACGAGATACCCGCAACATTATCGTTACGATCAATCCGATAACGGGTATTGCTTTCCCAATTAAAGAGTTTTTTGTATCTTGGTATTTCCGCTTGTTCGGTCACGAACGCAAAACCCCGGAATCCCAAGAATCTTAAGAGGGTTAATACGGAAGGATGCAGTCGGGTTTGACTCGCTGATAAGCAAAGGTGCGATAGCGGTTCTTCCCCTTAAATCTAGGCTTACCGCTACGTTTGCCGTTCTTGTCGCCTTTGATGAACCGAGCCAATGCGAGGTCTACCCGCTTCACCATTTCCTGCAAGACATCAACATAAATAGGGCTTGCTGAACAAAACTGAAATGTAGACCCAGTAAGGATTTTGGGACTTTTTTTCAGAAAATGGTGCAAGGTTTTCCGATCGAGAAGCTCAAAAACCTTGGATTTTCGTCGGCGATTACCGATTCAATTGGGAAGC
>NZ_JAQNCQ010000137.1:0-13982 GCF_028368005.1 Geitlerinema sp. CS-897
ACTTTTGCAAAAACATCAGTTTGGGGTGGCAAAATTCCCGATTAGCACTTCTGGTATAAGATCCCCGGCATCTTGGAGATGCCGGGGATCTGGAAATTGAGTGCGCCCAATTCGATGAATTTACATTTTTGAGATGCACCCCACTCTCCCCAACTCATCCCAAATTCAGGTTTTGTTAGAAATGAAATATATAGCAGTCCCAAATGAATCATCAAAAATTAAAATACTAGAAATTAAAACACTAGAAAAAACATGATTCTCTGTTCCCGATTTCCTTTTTGTATCAATTTTGTTATACAACTAAATTAAGATATGTTTAAAACTGACATAGGTGACAGAAATACGGGTTTCACTGGCAAAATAACGGTGACTTCCGTGCCTCGATCGACGTGAGAACTAATTTCGATCTGTCCTTGGTGTTGGCGAACGATGTCGTAACAAGTCGATAGTCCCAAACCCGTACCTCGACCGACTGGCTTGGTCGTAAAAAAGGGATCGAAGATTTTGTTTTGAATTTCTGGAGGAATTCCCGAGCCGTTATCTTGAATTTCGATGTAGACTTTACCTCCTCGACAGTCTGTTGAAATGTTTAGAATTGGGCGATCGTTTTGGGGGTCAGATTGAAGTGCGTCGATGGCGTTTTCGATGAGATTGAGAAAGACTTGATTGAGCTTCCCTGCGTAGCATTCGACTTTGGGTAACGTTCCGTAATTCTTGACAATCTCGAGATGGAATTTCGGCGATGTCACTTTGAGTTGACTATTGACGACGAGCAGCGTACTATCGAGACTTTCATGTAGGTCGATTGGTTTGACTTCCGATTCGTCTAATCGCGAAAACGTTCGCAAGACGCGAACAACTTTGTCAATTCGCTCCGTTCCAGACTGCATTGATTTGAGGAGTTTCGGCCAGTCTGCGATGAGATAGTCTAAGTCGATGCGATCGAGGGCGGCTTCGATCTCTGTCGTCGGCTGGGGATAAGCTCGGCGGTACAGTACGATCAGCTCGATCAGGTCTTCGGCGTACTCTTGGGTATGGACGATGTTTCCGTGAATGAAGTTGACAGGATTGTTAATTTCGTGGGCGATGCCTGCGACGAGCTGCCCCAGACTGGACATTTTTTCAGTTTGAACCAGTTGGACTTGTGCTTTTTGAATTTCGCTCAACATCGTGCTGACGTGTTGCATGAGCTGGTTTAAACTGACTGTCAGTTGTCCGGCTTCGTCACCGGTGATGACAGGGGCTTGCAGTTTGAAATTCGACTCGGCAATGGCACGTTTGGCGATCTCGGTGGTTTGTTCGAGGGGACGAGCGATGGCTGCACCCATAAACAGAGCTAAAACCACAGCACTGACCACTGTGACGAGCAGTCCGAGGGAGAGCATGAGGCTTTCGAGTTCTTCGACGCCTTCGTACGCCTCGTGAACGGCTTCTTCTTTGGCGTTCGTGTAGTCGTAGGTAATTTGAACCAGAGTGTCGAGGCGATCGCCGAAAACAACCGTAATGTCACTTTCGTTCAAACGCATCAACGCTTGTCGTCCCGACTCGAGGCGATCGGGATCTGACGCAGTGTCTTCGAGGAGAGAGACACTTTCAAACAGTTGTTGGGTATAGTCGCGAACTGTCGGTTCGGCGACGTCGAGCCATTGGGAAAAGCGCTGTTGCACGCGATGTAGGGACGGATCGTCGAGTCCGCTTTCGGTCTCGTCAGACCACTCTCTCGTCTCTTGAAGAAGTTGCTGTAAGATGCGTCGATCGGCTATGAGCCGCTCGATTTTGCCCTCGAGTGAATCGGGGCGATCGAGCGTCGCCAGCAGACGATAGTGAACGTCGTGAATCTCGAGGAGAGTTAGGTTCAGTTTGTTGAGCGTCTCGGCTCGCTCTTCCACGGTTTCGGCACGTTCCTCGACGACTTCGTTGGCATATTCTTCAACTAGCCGCGCTGACAGGGTTGAAAATCCAGCGATGATAATGGCAACGAGATATCCGGCAACAATTTTATTACGAATACTCGCCGAACGAAACAGTCGATCGAGCCATTGTGAAGCCACTTCCATTCGGTTGGTGCGATGGGAGTTCAGAGGTGTAGTTTGTTTGAGGGATAAGAGATCGCGATTCATGGGTCGTGTTTCTTGGAGTCATACGCGAGTTATGTCGGTCGCAGTCCCCCCCTCGAGTCTTTCTCTACAATTGGATTGGGTGCATCTCACTTTTGTGAAAATATGAGCCTGGGGTAGGTTGGGTCGAGCGAAGCTGCAACCCAACAGCAGCTAAATCGAGTACTAAAGCTTACATCCGATCGATTTACATTTTTGAGATGTACCGATTGAATTGGTTTTCTCCTCTTGGTAGTCTGACACGACTATCGTTCGAGAAACGATCGACTGTAAATGGCTTATAAGCGATAGATAAAAACTCGCAATTTTTAATTTTTATTTCATTGTTTGTTAATATATCTGTCATCGTATATTGTATTGAGGATATCAGTCAACTGTAATTTAACGGAAGCCAAGTTCAGTAAAATCACGTAAGCAAGGCTGTGGATTTCACGGATATTATCGATCTCGATCGCCTGAAGTTCCATTTGGGGTCTGGGTACGCGATCGGCAATGCGGCGACGATCGCCAGTTAGTTATGGCAATCAATCTGCGATCGCATGATGTTTAATCTGAAGTCATACTCGATCGCGTCCAGGGTAAGCTCGTTAAATTCAGACAATTCCATAGATAGAGTTTGGGGCTTGTAAGTTTGCAATATAAATATAGACGTAAATTAGATGGCACAACAATAAGAATTTTAGTACTGAACTCTCAATTTTTGCGTTCTAAAAAAATAGAAAACCACCGTATATTCAGAAGACTCACGATACTCTCTATGTTTCCCTATCGCCCTGGATTGTCTTTGCAGAATGCTTATCGACCGAGTTCTGAGAAAGACGCGCTCTCTTGCTATAACCATCATCCCTGTGCGGCTTGTCAGGCTGTCATCGAGAGCGATCGCCTCCCCGACGTTCCCCAGCAACAAGTGGGAGCGATTCTTTTTAAAAGTGTTTCTAAAACCTGTTCCTGTGGCTATTTGAATGAATTCTTTATTGTTTTAAACGATTGTTGGTATGAGGAAAACGCCGAGATTCCGAGTTCTCAAGAGGCGATCGAGCGAGCGCGAGAAGACGGATTGCTTCTCGATCCGTGGTTGGAAGAAGGTCTGGTTAACTCCTCGGTTGCACGGCATCAGGGCAATGTCGATCGCGCGATCGAGATTAATAGAGACTTGAGCGATCGCTTTCCTCAAATCTTATTACCCTTTTACAATTTGGGCGTCCTCTACGCACAGCAGCATCGCTATTGCGAGAGTTTAGCGGCTTACGAAGCTGTTTTAAAACTCGATCCGGAAGATTCAGAAGCTTTGATGAATAAAGCTCGGATCTTGATGCAGCTCGATCGACTACAGGAAGCCGGAGCCACTTACGAAAAATGGTGCGAACTCAACCCTCAAGAAACAGTTACTTTAGCCAGAGAAGAAGGACTGTTCGGTACGGTGTGGGTTCTAGACGAACCGGAAACGCGCTTTTTATGTATCGGCGAACAGTCTCAGGGAAGAGTCACAAAATTTCCCTCGGCTTGTCAATGGGAGACGAACTGTCGCTGCGGTCCGGGGCCGTTATCTGAAAGTTATTTTGCTTCTGCTTTTCTCTTAGTTGGCTGTCAAATGCCAGAATCGTCGGGATTGGTATTAGGACTCGGTGCGGGTGCAGGAGTCACGATGAGTTTGGCGTGCTTTCCCAAGTTGCGCTTGACTGTCGTAGAAATCGATCCGGTGGTGATTCGGATGTGTTTGACGTTCTTTCCGTTAGTTCAGCATTATATCGATACAGGGCGTTTGGAAATTATACAAGCTGATGCGATCGCGTTTTTGAACGCCAATCGCCGACGGTTTGACTTCCTTCAATGCGACGTTTACCAGGGGGATTTAGATTTTCCCGCTTCGTTTGCGAGTCAGGAATTTATCAAAACCATCCGCCAAACTTCCCCATTCTTATTTGTCAACATCATCGGTGAGCTTAACAGCCCTCATTTACGTCGCGTTTTAGCGGCGTTCGATGCAGCCGATCGACCGCTATCTACAATCTATACGGGAGAATCACTCGAAAAGAGTAAAACAGAGCCGATTAATTGGTTTGGCTTGACGCAAGAAGCTAACGTTCCACGAGGATTCGTTCCCTTTCCAAATCTTTCAACACCCTCTGCCGAAAGAGTCCGGCAGCATTTTAGAGACTTAAAAAATAATAAACTCTCTCGCGATCGCTTGCAGTCTTATCTCGATTCGCAAAATTGCTAAAGTTTACTCTCCGTTGAGTGGCGATCGAAGCACCGATAAAAACACGCTAATTTGCTTACGAATTAGCGTGTTGAGTTTGAATAAAACAAGGATAAACTGAACGCCAATGGATAGTATCGTATCCTTACTAGCGAGTAGAAACCTGAAAAGGCTATCTATTTTTTGTTGTATTTAGACAGCTTGGCGTACAGGGCGCTCGAAGATTTGAGGCACTCATCGCCAACGCTCGTATTAGCAGATTTGATTTTGCTAGGGTCAGCATCAGCCATTTTAAAAGGCTCGGTCATTTTAATTGCATCTGCCATGATGGTTTTGCACCAAAATCAATAAATTGTGGGTTTAGTGTATCATAGGCAATTTTTAAATACTGGATCTATTTACAAAAATTTGGATTTATTTATATGCTTTTACAAGCTTGGTTTTTATGTTTATTGAATTTGAAACAACCTAAAGCTATTCAATAATATCGAAATATCAGTTGATGGCTTTTAAACAATAACAAGACTGTAAACGATAGCAATATTAAATGATTCGTGGCAAAATCCCTAATCGGGTTGATGAGGTGAGATGGTGATGTGGTGTTCTCCTCATCTCCTCTCCTCATCACTCCCCGGTTGGGGGCGGTGCGTGACGCGGTAAATTCCATTCACCGGATTTCGGCGAGATTTTGATGCCCGCGTCACAGCACCCTACGACTCTTCCCCGTTCCCTACAATAGAAAGGATTGCCTTCTACAAAAGGAGGTGATGTGGTGTTCTCCTCATCTCCTCTCCTCATCACTCCCCGGTTGGGGGCGGTGCGTGACGCGGTCAATTCCATTCACCGGATTTCGGCGAGATTTTGATGCCCGCGTCACAGCTACGACTCTTCCCCGTTCCCTACAATAAAAAGGATGGCGTTTCACAAAAGGAGTCCGCCTTGGTTCGATCCTCGATTCAGCAAATTTCCGACACGCAAGAATGGGATCTCCGCGATCTATACGCGGGATTCGACGATCCTCAATTTGAAGAAGACTTGCGAAACTTGCAACAGCGGGCGTCGGCGTTTCGGGAACAGTATCGCGGAAACGTGGCGCAACTGTCCCCCGCGCAAATCGCCGACTGTCTGCGGGAACTGGAATCGATTCACCAGAAATCCGGCTATCTCTACGCCTTCCCCGCTTTGAAATTCGCCGCCGACACCCGCGACAGCGAAGCCCAGCAGTTTGAAGACAAGGTGATGGAGGCGTTGACGCAGGTTGACAACCAACTGTTGTTTTTCGATCTCGAACTGCAAGCGATCGCGGAAACGAGTTTCAACGAACTGCAAAAATCCCCAGAACTGGAGAACTATCGCCACTATCTCGATCGCATCGCGGAAGTTCGCCCCCACACCCTCTCCGAGGAAGTCGAACAAACCCGCAACCGCGATCTGCTAACCGGACGAGAAGCCTTCGTGAAGTTGCGATCGGTTCACCTGGGGGAACAGGAATACGATCCCGTCACCACCCCCGACGGGAAAACCGCCACCACGGAAGCCGAACTCAGTGCGTTATTGTTTCACCCCGACGCCGAGACTCGCCTCAACGCCTACCAATCGGTTCGTCGGGTTCTCAAACAGCACAATTCCCTCTACGGCTACATCCTCAACGCCGTCACCCAAGACCATCGCATCGAAAGTCAGATGCGATCGTACAAATCCACGCTGCACAAGCAACTCGTCGCCGACGAAGTGTCCGAACCCGTCTTTCGTGCCATTATGGACGGGATGCAAAGTCGCTTCGATTTGTTCCATCGTTACTATCGTTTAAAAGGCAAAGCCTTGGGTCAAAAAATTCGCATTTGCGATATTTACGCCCCTTGGACGACGGAAACCGAACCCCCCATCAATTATCAAACGGGCGTGACGACGCTGTTGGAAGCCTTAGAACAGTTCGACATCAACTACGCACGGCGGGCCGAAGAATTTTTCCTCAATAATTGGGTAGATGCGAAAGTGCGTCCTGGGAAGCGAGGCGGGGCGTTCTGCGCCTATTTCCACGGGAAACACAGTTATTTGTTAATGTCCTACACGGAGGATTACACTTCACTGTTTACGTTGGCTCACGAAATGGGTCACGGGCTGCATTTTGATTGGATCGATCGCCAACAATCCTATTTCAATAGCAATCCGCCGCTGGTTTTGGCAGAGGTCGCCTCGACGTTTAACGAGTTGTTATTGTTAGACCACTTGTTAAACCGAGCTGGAGACGATGCGAAATTACGCCGCGCGTTGATTACTCGACAACTCGAAGATCAGTTTAGTTTGTTGTTCCGACAAAGTACCATCAGCCGCTTGGAGTTGAGGCTTCACGATCGCGCTGAAGAAGGCAGTTTCGATCGCCAGTTCGTCAACGACACCTGGATGGACTTGTATCGCAAGCTCTGCGGGGATTCGGTAGAACTCCTCGACGAACATCAATACGACTGGGCGCGGATCGGCCACGTCTTCTTCAAACCCTTCTACTGCTATCAATATACGGCGTCAACCTTGGTCAGTTTGGCCTGTTATCAAAAATATCGGGAAGTGGGTAAAGATTTCGTTCCAGGTTATTTGGAATTGTTGGCCTCGGGCAGTCAGTGGAACCAGGTCGAAGCTCTGCGTCATTTTGTCGATGTGGATTTGGAAGATACGGCAACCATTCAAAATGCGTTGGAGTACGTTCGAGGGTTGTTGAATCAGTTAGAACAAACCTTGTAATTCGAGGCAAGCTGTTAGAAAATCTGCCTGTTATTAAAAGATCCCCGGCATCTTAAAGATGCTGGGGATCTGACAGCTTCAGAGCCTTTTGCAGGCAGTTGTAACGCTGACTCTCGAAGTCAGAACGACCGCATTTACACCATTTGTAGGGTGGGCAATGCCCACCGATCGCTACATTTAGTGTGGTTAACGCTGAAGTGCGTAAGCCCTAACAGTATTCGGTCGAAATTTTGGGTCGAAATTTTTAAAATGCGGACGAAAGGACTTGAACCTTCACACCTTGCGGTACTAGAACCTAAATCTAGCGCGTCTACCAATTCCGCCACGTCCGCGTCTGAGGACTAACTGTCGCTGTCGCTCTAGAGACACCAAACCCGAGACGTTTGCGCCTCGAGTTAACTGTCTTTCGGAATCAAACAACAGCGCTGTTTGACTGACAGCCACCACTATCTCATTCTAGCACGAAGCCTACACTCGAAACAATACGGTTTTTGAAGGCGATCGCCCGAGGTCGAGGTATCTGCTGCGAGAAGATGTTGTGGCTCTCACGCCGCTACAGGGAGGGGCTTTCGGCAGAAAACACTTCCTCCTCGAGATCGCTTTGGCTCCGGTCGGAGCGTTCGATAACGAAGGGTAACGCTGCCCCGTTCAACCCTCTGACGATCCGTTCGGGGGTTTCGTCAAACAGCACGAACAAGGGAAAAATACGCTGAGCTGCATCGCCGTAAATATGACGGTAGCGGTGGGGCATCACCCACTCGTAGCCCTTATCGAGCAACACTTGGGTTTGTCGCCAACGCAACAGCAAATCCGACAAGTCTTCTTGAGGGCGATGAACGAAGATAAAAATCTCGATGCCGATTTTTACTTTCCAGTCTGGCTCGCACATGAACATCCCCAATTCACAAGGAAGACAGACCGTTTCACCGGCTCGAACGTTCAAACCGTTCAATCCCGATTGAGAGATGGGTTCCCGCAAACGCACTAGCGGAAAGGGTAAGACGATCGCACTTTCGTCGGGACGACGCAAGCTGGGAATCGCTTCAAAATAGGGGCGATGCTGTCGGAGCAGTTCGACGGCGGCGTGAGTTTCGCAATAGTGAGCGAGGGCGCTTTCGTAATGGGATTTTTTAACAGGCATGATGGCGGTTGAAGATAGGGCGTCGAGAACTTGTAGGGTTGACTCGGTAGAGAGGCACGGGTGAGACGAAAAAGTTTGGGAATGAGGAGAAGTCGAGACAGTGCGATCGCTTCGGTAGAAATTGACGGCTCTGTTAGTCATTGTAGTTAGCCTGGAAAATTGCGGCTACATCGATAGCGTTGGTAGGGAATCCCGAGACGGTGATATTCGCCGATATCTCGCTGACATAAAACCTCCGAAAAATTTAACCTTTCGGGATATTCAGCTTGTCGGAGTCCCGGCGCGATAACCCACAGTTCTAACGGGGGAACCGTCGAGAGAGAACGGGTTGCGAGGGTTTGCCAGAGGGCGTCGTATCCCGAGGCGCGATCGAACAGGCCGAATTCCGATGTCGGCGGCAATTCTAGAGCAAAACTCAACCCCAAGGCGATTTCTTGTAAGTTCTGATATCCGACGACGGTAACGGTGGGTAACTCGGGGTCTACGTTGAAGCTTCGAGCGATTTGACGGGGATAATAGGGTTTGTGAAAGGCGAGGTTGTTGACGACGCACGCCGAACTGAGCAATCCGACGATCGCGATCGCGACCCCTCGGCGACGTGGGGAACCTCGGGAGGTCAACGCCGCCGCGAGTAAGGCACAGATCCCAGGGTAGTAAAGGAAGTGATATCGCGGGGCGGTGGTGATATCTTTACCCAAACCGTAGACGATCGCGCCGAAGGCCAGTAACGTCCAAACGGTGAAGCTGGCCAGCGTTAACAGTTCTAAGCGTCCGTCGTCTCGTCGCCATCGATCGCGCCATCCTTGCCATGCCACGCGCCCCAACCACAGGGTAAAACCCAGGATAACGACTCCCATCGGTACGGCAACCGCCAGGGGTTGGTTTTCAACCGGAAGCGCGATCGCCATCACCACCCAACTGGCGAGGGTTTGAACTAGGGGGGCAAAGCCGTCGGTCCAACTCGGCTCGAACGGCCGAAACCAGTCCGTTTCCGGGCGATCGACGTGGTTCGACAGTTGGGGCAGCCAGGGCAAAAACAGCAACGCGGGCGTTAGAAAAATTAGCCCGTTCGTCAGCCACGTCAGACGAGCG
This sequence comes from Geitlerinema sp. CS-897, assembly GCF_028368005.1. Lineage (NCBI taxonomy): Bacteria > Bacillati > Cyanobacteriota > Cyanophyceae > Geitlerinematales > Geitlerinemataceae > Geitlerinema > Geitlerinema sp. CS-897. Next base: position 9,290 of record NZ_JAQNCQ010000137.1, read on the forward strand.
GTTTTGGCAGGGCGTCGGGTCATGACAACGCTAACCAGCGTGGCGAACTGTGCGGCGTAAGCGATGACGAAGAAATAGTGCGCGTACAATCCGAGGGTGTTGGCCGCTATCCATCCCCAGCGCGTTCCCCAAGGGAGTGACTTGCCCTCGACGAGATGGCGCACGAACTGGATGAGTCCCCCCAGTGCTAGGGTCACGAGCAACAGCGGTAGGGTGTAGTGTCGCGCTTCTTGAGACAGGTACACGGCAAAGGGCGATACGGCCATCAGCGTCGCGGCGACAAGGCCAGTTCGGGAGGAAAAGGCCAGGCGATCGAGCCAGTACGCGGCAGCGATCGCCAAAACCCCCAACATCGCCGGGAGCGATCGCAACTGCCACGTCAAGCTGTCAAAACTCACCTGACTCCACTGCAACCAGCGATGAGTCAAACAGAAATATAACGGCGGATGGGTCGATTCTGTGGTGACGGTGCGGCTGATGTCGGCACAGGTGGCGTCGGGGTCGAGGGAAAACCACTCCCGCAGTTCCGTTACGGGCAGGAAGCGATCGAGGGGAACCTCCGATCCCGACCGTCCCAAGCTGAACCCGGCGGTGAGAATTTCGTCGAGCCAGAGCGGTTTGAAATCGAGGTTCCAAAACCGCAACGCCGCTCCTACCCCGAGGACGAGACAAACGGCGATCGCTCGCACGGCTGGGTGAGTCGAACGACGACGCTGCATTTACGACACAGTGAGTTCGCGATCGAACGTTGCAGCTAACTTGTCTGCAATGCCTTCGATCCAGCGTTCGTCTTGCTGCGTGTAGCTGCGCGGGGCGTTGGCTCCCAACACCAACACGCCTTTACGATCGAGGGGTTGACAAATTAGACCTTGTGTGTTGTTAGGCAAATAGTCGAATTCAACTTTACCCGGATAGAGATCGAGCTTGACCAAATAAACGGGTTTTTGCTTGTCTAACACCCGTTCGACGATCGGGCCGGGTTTGACGTGGGCGTTGCGTCCCAAGACGCCGCGACGCAACAACAGGCGATCGTCGTACCACACCACGATCGACTTCGTGACGGTATTCGTTAGCAGTAAATGAGAAGCCCAGGCCAACTCCGTTTTGACGGCATCCGGTAAATCCGACGCCAACTCAAACCCTTCTTCACCTTCGAGAACGACGGCTTCGGGAGGTTTCGGCTGAACCCGCTGCCACAACAACCCCGTCAACACCAACAGGGCGCTGATAACGACCCCCACCGCATCAGAGCGAGATTGCCAGTTCGTCAGTTCGGCATCTGGCGTTAACAGGCGGTTGGCGAACAGCAGCGTTCCCGCCAACACACCGACGACGATCGGCAATCGTCGCAATACTACCGTCGAATCAGATTTAGACATGGAGAATCGGCACAGAAGACTCGGAAACGACCACTAGGAAATCGAGACGGAACGAGCGATCGCGGTACGGGCTTGACTCGAGAGGCGTTGCGTTCCGGCAGTTTCAAGCTTTTCGCCCAACCTCAAAGATCGATCGACGCCGGAACACACCCTACCCTTCAACGTACGGTTTGAGCCATGTCATGCCACTGGCGACTGAAACACTCTTCACTCTTCACTCTACCCTCTTCACTGGCGAAGCCTCACGCTTCCTCGCCCGGTTCGATGATGCGTTGGAACAGATATCCCGTTCCCCGAGCCGTTAAAATCAATTCGGGATTGCTCGGGTCGTCTTCGAGTTTCGCTCGCAAGCGGGAAATATGAACGTCTACCACGCGCGTATCCACATGACGTTCTGGGGTGTATCCCCACACTTCCTGAAGGATCTCCGATCGCGAAAACGGTTCGCCCGAACGACTCACTAACAACTCTAACAAGCTAAATTCCATGCCGGTGAGCCTAATGCGTTCGTCGCCTTTGTACACCTGTCTTTTGTTGGTGTCGATGCGAATGCTGTTGATTTGAATGACACCCGAACTCGGAATTCCAGAACTGTTGGTTTTATCCACGCGGCGCAAGACCGAGCGAATCCGAGCTTCGAGTTCTTTAGGCGAAAACGGTTTGACAACGTAATCGTCGGCACCCAATTCTAATCCGGTGATGCGATCGGCCACGTCGCCGAGTGCGGTAAGCATGATAATTGGAACGTCTGATTCTTTGCGAAGTTCTTGACAGACACCGTAGCCGTCCAATTTGGGCATCATCACGTCTAGGACGACTAAATCGGGATGGGCATCGCGAAACGTATCGAGCGCCTCTTCACCGTCGGCTGCTGTTACCACGTCGTAACCGATCATGGCCAAGCGCGTTTCGAGGATACGGCGAATGCTCGCTTCGTCATCAACCACGAGAATTTTTTCTTTTTGACTATCCAATGTCCTTCAAACCCCTTTAATTCAAATCGATCGTTAAATTTTGCTACTCTACATTAAGATACTACCCTATCGAGCGGTCGAATCTCAGTTGAAATCCTTTGCTGGGCTATCTTTCAGGGTTTTTTAACGATTGAAGGCACGCTGTCGCCGTCACTATGGCCAAGTCTCGAACGTATTATATTTGCAATGAATGTGGTGCTGAGTTTCCTCAGTACTTCGGACGCTGTACGAATTGCGGCACCTGGAACTCTCTAAGCGAAACCGAGCCGCCGACAATGTTAGCCTCGAGTCGTCCGGTCAGTGCGGCGGCGTGGAATCGGGATCTGACGCCGGGTAAGTCTGCGGACAAATCGGACGGAGAGCCGAGAGCGGCGGTGTTACTTTCTCAAATTGCCGACGCCAGCGTCACGCGATCGCCCTCGGGATATGGAGAACTCGATCGCGTCCTCGGTGGGGGCATCGTCCCCGGCTCTCTGGTTCTGATCGGCGGCGAACCGGGAATCGGGAAATCGACACTATTGTTGCAAACGGCCAGTCAGTTGGCAAGAACCACCCGCATTCTCTACGTTTCAGCCGAGGAGTCGGGACAGCAGATCAAGTTGCGGGCGCAGCGGCTCCTGGTGGCGACGATGGAAGAAGACGCAGACGAGGCAGAGGAAGAGGAGCAGAACGGCTCGGAGCATCGATCGTTTGAAAGGTTAGAAAAAAACATAGAATCTCGGACAGAACGGGACGAAACCCCAGGCGATCGCCCGTCTTCGGAAGTCGAAACCAATTTTTTCTTACTTCCTGAAACCGACTTAGAGGTAATTTTACGGGAATTAGAATCCCTCAAACCCGATTTAGCAGTTATCGACAGTATTCAGACCATTTACTTCGCTTCGCTAACGTCCGCTCCCGGTTCCGTGGCACAGGTACGAGAATGTACCTCTGCGTTGATGCAGGTGGCGAAGCGAGAAAATATTACCTTGTTTATCGTCGGCCACGTGACCAAAGACGGCTCGATCGCCGGTCCTCGGGTATTAGAACACTTAGTCGATACCGTACTGTTTTTCGAGGGCGATCGCTTCGCCAGTCACCGCCTACTGCGATCGATGAAAAACCGCTTCGGAGCCACCCACGAAATCGGCGTGTTCGAGATGGTGTCGAACGGCTTGCGGGAAGTGGCCAACCCCTCAGAGTTATTTCTCGGCAGTCGCGACGAAAGCGTCTCGGGAACCTCTACCATCGTCGCCTGCGAAGGCACGCGCCCCATCGTCGTCGAGTTACAAGCACTGGTGAGTCCGGCCAGTTTCGGATCGCCCCGTCGCAGTGCCACGGGGGTCGATAGCAGCCGCCTGCAACAAATTCTCGCCGTGTTAGAAAAGCGAGTCGGCGTTCCCCTCTCGAAGTTAGATACGTATGTAGCTTCCGTCGGTGGCATTCGCGTCGAAGAACCCGCCGCCGATTTAGGCATCGCCATCGCCGTGGTATCGGGATTTCGCGATCGCGTCGTCGATCCCCACACCGTCCTCATCGGCGAAGTGGGCTTGGGAGGACAAGTCCGTCAAGTGTCGCAGTTAGAATTGCGGTTGCGGGAAGCGGCTAAACTCGGATTCAAACGGGCGATCGTTCCCCGAGGTCAAAATCCCCCCGACTTGGGGTTGAAACTGGTTCCCGTGGCGCGGGTTCTCGACGCGATTTTAGAAGCCATTCCCAGTCACGCCGACGCCGAAGGCGCAAACGGAAGCCCCGAAAACGGCAGCTCCGAAAACGGCAACATTATACCGATGGTGCTAGATGCAGAAGCGATCGACGACGATTGGGACGACGACGAAAACAGCCCGGAAGAGACCTCGGACAACAGTTCGGCGGAAACTGACCTGTTTTAACCCCCGTCGATCCCGACTTCTCCGTATTTGTACCCGCGACTCTCAGAGAGCGCGTATGTCACGATAGAAATAGACAGGATTCTCCGTGCGATCGCCCGAGTGCTACGTTAGCTTCCTCGGCGAGAAGCCCCGCGCTGCAGATGAAGGTCAGCGGCGTCCGGGATAGCCGAGCGGCAAGGTATAATCTCAGTAAAGTGCCCAGAAAACTCTTCTGCGAATTGGCTCCTTCCGCCGACAACTGGAGTTGACCGACCCGTAGGCAATTGCTGCAAGTCCCCCGTTTCCAAGGTTGAAAGAGAAGATGTGAAAAAGCAAGCCTCCTTTGGGCAGAAGAAACTTAAAAGTGGGGATGGGCGTCTCCTCACTCTAAAACGCTCGAATCCTGCGCTCTGGACACAGAGATCGTTGTAGATGCAGCAGGTGGGAGAAGCCCGCATCGTATGCTTGCATCGATGTCGGGAGTACGTCA
>NZ_JAQNCQ010000138.1:0-43819 GCF_028368005.1 Geitlerinema sp. CS-897
ATCACTGCCTGTAGCTGATGACGCTCTTCTGCTGTCAGGCGCACAATGTATTTTTTCTGCATGGGACTCCGGCTCGCTCCCTACAGATTACCTCAATACTCCCGTTAACCCTAATTCTTAGAGTTGACGCTGCACTAGGTAAGGGTTCCCACATTTTGGAGATCGCAAAAGTGCAAGACTTTGGATAGGGAGGTATCTTTAGACCTAGACCGATCGTTTTCTCACCTCTGGAAATTAAACGATCGCTAGTTCTCCCAACTGTTCCCAGATCCAGTGTTTCCTGTTCCCAACCTCAACCAACTGTCTTTTTCAGCAAACCCTAAATCTAGTCTTCCAAATACTTCCAGATACTACAATCCGGTGGAGGGTTGGGATTGGGAGCTTCGTTCAGTTCTGCCCAAAAATCGTCGTCAAATTTAGCTTGCTGCCAGTAACAGGCTTGTTTGATGATATTTGGGAGTAGATATTTAGCTCCTCGGAAGTTCGCTCCTTTTAGATTCGCGGAGTCTAAGGTCGCGCAGAATAGATCGGCATCCTTTAGGTTAGCATACTGTAAGTTGGCGCGTGGTAGTTTGGTAAAGTGTAGGTTCGCACCGATAAATTTCGCACCAATGAGATTTGTATCTCGTAGGTTAGCTTCCTTGAGATCGGTAGACTGTAGTGTACTTTGGTAGAGATGAGCGTACTCGAGGTTAGCTTTGTAGAGTTTCGCCCCACTCAAGTTCGCTCCGTTCAAGTTAGCTCCAGCGAGGTTCGCGTATTTGAGGTTCGCCCCTTTTAAATCAGCTTTGTAAAAAACGGTATACTCTAGGTTCGCCTTCTCTAGATTGGCGTTCTGTAAAACACAATTCGAGAGTGTTGCTTTTTGTAAAGAGGCGTGTCTGAGCCAAATATATCTTAGATCGGCATTAGAAAGATAACTTTCATCTAACTGAACAGCCGTTGCGTTTAGCTGAGATCTAACCATCTCCAAACAATCTTCATCAGAAATTTTTATAGCTTTAATTTTATGTAAAATGCGATTCCAAAAATATTTTTTAGAGAGCCAGTAAGTCCATAGCTGACGGGCTTTTAAGTGAGGGCAAAAAAACAATGTATCGCGAGCTTGAGGATAAGACTCTCTCAGCACGTTAGCTAAAATTGGTTCTAAGGGATCTAACGAATTATTTTGAGAATCTGTTCGATCGTTTTCTCGAGTTTGGTAGATAATTTTAAATGCTTTTAAATTTCCAGCCGCTAAGTTAAAAACTTGAATGTAAAATCGCTCGTACTTTGGGCGTAAAAAAGTCGGCAGAAGCACCGCCGCCCCAATGCGTTCTTGAAGATGTTCGCTTCCGAGACTTTTAACGATCGATTCAAATCGTTCGTCTTCTTTGTTTTTCCGTTCTTCACGAAGTTCTTGTAAGTAGCGAACGAATCCGCTAAATCCAAGTATAATTGCGATAATAACCGAGCCGTTGCCAAATAGTAAATTAATCCACCCTCGAGTGGTGGTTAAATCGCGACTATTGTTGCGATCGTCATTTTCAATCTTTCTTTTTTCTGCCTCTATTTTTTCAATTTCTTGCTTTAATTTCTCTTTTTCTAGATTAACGACTTCTGGATCGGGTGTCGGTTGTATTGAGGAAGGTTGCCCAGAAGGATTCTGTGATAAAAGTAAGTTTTCCGATTTTGTCTTGTCTGGGACAATAAAATTTATCGATACTAAAGTTGCTAAAACTACAGATCTACGAAAAATAGGGTTCATCGGTACGATCGCATCTGTTCTATCTTGGGATTACAGAAGTTTTCCATAGCATAACCGCCGAAACAGGAAAGTTGGTGAAACTTTTTCAACTAGAGTTCAGACACTTAACCCACCAAACTGTTAGCGATATCGATCGAGTTGGCGTTGAGTGGCTTCGAGCGCCTTTTCCGGTGCGAGATAGCGATCGCCCCGTTCGTCGTACCACGCTAACACTTCCACAACTCCAGGTTGTAAACGAGATCGTACGAAATATCGTTTTCTCACCCACAAAACATAAATTTCAGCAAAAATTAGGAGAACATTGGGGAGGATGGATGGGGTTCCGATCGCAAAAGTCAAGATGCACCCGAAATCGCATCGCGATCGCAGTCTATCCATCCCCGTTCGTATCGTAGAAAATCCCGCAGGCAACGAGACCGCTAAAATCGTAACGCCCGACGCAGGCGATCGAGAGCGTGACTGACACTGACGCGACGCACCCAATCCCGTCCCCGCGTATCCCCGAGGCGATACTCGAAACTTTCGACCGTTCCGTCGGGAGACGCCAAGCCGATATACACCAACCCCACCGGTTTCTCGGGAGTGCCACCGCCAGGCCCTGCAATCCCTGTAATGCCGATGCCCCAGTTCGTCCGAGCGCGATCGCGCACTCCCGACGCCATTTGTTTGGCTACTGTCGCCGAGACGGCCCCGTACGTGGCGAGATCTTCGACGTTCACTCCCAGCAACTCTTCTTTAATGCGGTTATCGTAGGCGATGACGCCCCCCCAAAAGTAAACCGAACTGCCGGAAATTTCCGTGAGGGCTTTGCCCAAACTGCCCCCCGTACAGGATTCGGCCACGGCAAGGGTTTCGCCTCGAGTTTGCAGCAACTGCCCCACCACAGAGGCGAGCGTGTCGCTGTCGCAACCGTAGTAGTGTAACCCGGCAATCTCTTGAATTTGCTGTGCTACCGGATCGATCGACGTTCGAGCGTCGGCTTCTGAAGCAGCCCTGACAGAAACGCGCAGTTTGACTTCGCCGTAGTTGGCGTAAGGGGCGACGGTGGGGTTGGCGGAGTTCAACAGGTGCGAGACTTTTTCGGCGAGTTCCGATTCGGGGATGCCCCAAAATTTCAACAGGCGACTGTAAAAGAGTTCTTTACCCCAACCCTGACGTTTCAGGTAAGGGACGGCAGTGTCTTGCCACATTCGCTGCATTTCCGCCGGAACGCCGGGAAAGCTCAGAATTGTGAGATCGGGACGGGGTTGCCAGATGATGCCAGGGGCGCTACCGATGGGGTTGGGTAGAACGTTAGCCCCTCGGGGAAATCGGGCTTGTTTGCGGTTGCTCGGCGACATGGTGCGTCCCCGTCGCTCGAATTTTTGTTGAATGTCTCGCAGCACCTCTGGACGTTCTTCGAGTTCGGTGTTGAAGAAGCTGGCAAGGGTTTCGATGGTGAGATCGTCGGGAGTGGGGCCGAGTCCTCCGGTGAAGATGAGGAGGTTCGATCGCTCGATCGCCGTGCGAACGACCCGTTTGATGCGATCGGGGTTGTCACCCACTACACTTTGATAAAAGTGGGGAATTCCGAGACGGGCCAGTTGCTGGGCGATGTATTGGGCGTTGGTGTTGAGAATGTCGCCGAGGAGGAGTTCGGTTCCGACGCAGATTAGTTCGGCACTCATAATGGTTGGAGGTGATGATGGTCGAGGTGGAGCCACAAACAACTAGGATACTCGGATTTTCTTCAGTCTCGACAGGTGTTAGGGCGCAATGGGAATCAAAGTCTGTTCTCGGACGAGATCGCTGACGCGATCGGACGTTGCGAACTCGAGAAAATCTTTTTGAATACCTGTCGGTGGCGACGCCGTGATGAAATTAAGCGTCCTCAAAATCGGAAAGGTTCCGTTTTGAACGTTGGCGATCGTCGCGTCTACCCCGTTAATCGGGAGTAATTTGATGGGCGTTCCGTGGACGATTTCGTATTCGCCTGCGCCGATGGAAACGTAGGCGATCGCATGGGGATTGTTGAGAACGGTCTCGATCGCTTCTGAGTTATCGCCAATTTCGACATTTATTTCTATTTTACTCGACTGGAGATCGAAATACGAGACAAAAACCTCGTAAGTTGCCCGTTCTTCTTGTTTGCTAATTGTGGAAATCTGTGCGTTCTCGCCTCCCACCTCGCCCCAGTTGTCAATTTCACCCGTATAAATTTTGACGATCTGCTCGTTGGATAGCGAGTCAACTGGATTGTTTTGATGAACTAAAATTGAAATTCCGTCTCGAGCAATGGGGAAAGCCAATAAGTCGGCTTCGTCTTCAGTTAAATCTCGAGACACCATGCCAATATCTGAAATACCTTGACGAACGTTTTCAATGCCTTTGGACGATCCGCCAGTCTGGATCTGAATTTGAATTCTAGGATGTTTGACTTGATAGCGATCGGCGATTTTCTCAGCTAGGGGCGCAACGGTACTCGATCCAGAAACGAGGAGTTTATTTTTGGCATTCGAGCCTAAATTATTTCCTGAAAAAAGGTGACACGCCTGCCCCCCGACAACGACCGATAGAATAAGAAACAGGCTAAAAATTCGTCGATACTTCATTAAAATTGCGATCTCCCTATTTTATTAAGTTGTTTTGTTTTTTAGATTATAAGCACACCTGTTATATTTATATAGCAGTTTTAAATAAGTCGTCAAAAATTAAAATATCCAAAAAAATCGATTTCTTGTTCTTTTTGTCCTGATTTTGTTACACCGCTGATTTAGAGTTGCTATATATAGCCAGTCTAACTAATTCATGAAATCCTGTAATCTGAAAGTACTGTAGCACGGCGATCCCAACTAAAGAGTGCGTTCACAACTCAAATGATTCTGCTATATTGTATCGCTCGAGTTTTTTTATTCGATCGAGGCCGTAATCTAAGTTTTGTGAGTCTTAAGCAAATTATTTTATGCTTTTATTTGTTTATGCCTATTTAATAAAGCAGTCATGAAATCATATTTTTAAACGATCGCAATAAGATTTACAGTACATACCGTACGCTAAAGAAAAATATCGACGAAGATAAAAAAATGTCTGTAAAAACACGGATACTTCGATCGCGAAATTTACTGAGATATAATTCCGAAAATTTAGCGTTTTCAACTTCGAGCGTCTCAGTTTAAATTAAACAAGATACGAGCTTAAAAAACCAGTCGATCGCTCGGATAGCGCTTGTCAAAAAATCCAATCGTTGTTTACAAGAAGAAGTGAATAACATTGACGATCGAGCAAGTTAGATCGAACACCTAAAACAAATTTAAACTAAAAAACTGACGTATAGCAGTCCCAAATGAGTTGTCAAAAATTAAAACAGCAGAAAAAATATGATTCCTCGTTCTCGATTCCCTTTTTGTCTCAATTTTGTTACATAACTGATTTAGGATTGCTATATAATAACGAACAATTCGCCAATACTGATTTAATATTTGCTTTTAAGCAAAAAAACAGAGGCGACAAGAATCATGTTTGATTTAATATCTAAAGCATCAAATATTTCCAGACATAAAAATATGTTTCGATCTATTCTGTCCCAGAAATCTTGTTTGAAATACAATTTTTCTAGATTGAATATCGGACAAAAAATTGCAATTGGATATATTATTGGAATTGGTGTCGCTGCCTTGGGGACAACAGTAGGACATCTCATTGCTGAAACTTTTATTGAAAAGCCTGCTTTTCAAATTCGAGAATTAGAACAAAAAAAATTCGGATTTTTAACTGAAATCAAAGATTCAGTTCTCGAATCAAAATCGACGATCGTCGTTTATCTCAAAAATCCAGAACTGTTGGAGAATTATAGCTACTATTTAATCGATCGCTCTCAACAAATCGAAGAATTAATTCTTGAATTTGAAAAATTTGCATTCAACGAACTTCAATCTAACGATATTGATTCACATTTAACACATATTGAACTCTTTTTAAAAGAACATCAAGAAACTATATTTCAATATCAACAAAAATTAAAAAATGTTTTAAAAAAGATAGAAAACGACAAAACTCTAGACATTGAAAGTCGTCAAAAATTTCTACTAGAATTCGCGAACTCTGAAGAAGCATTAGCACTCGATCGCATGAATCGAGACTTAACCGAAATTATTCGAGAATCTCGCCAGCTCGAGCTTGAAGAGGATACTAAGCTGCGACGAGCTAGAAATCTTGAAAATCAGGTCATTCAAATCAGCTTAATTGTCTCGATCGCACTCGCGATCGTCCTTTGTATTTATACGAGCTTGGAAATTACACGTCCTCTTAAAAAAGTAACACAGGTTGCATGGGACGCAGCCGAAAATGGCAACTTCGATCGCAAAGCATCCATCGATACGAAAGATGAAATTGGAACTCTAGGTACATCGATCGATTATCTTATCGAACGAGTCAAGCAGCTACTCGACGAACAAATTCAAGCCAACCAACAACTCGAATCGTACAGTCAAAATTTAGAGCAGCAGGTGCGATCGCGAACGCAAGAACTCCAGCTTAAAAATTCCGATCTTCAAAATGCGTTGCAACAGCTTCAGCAAACACAAATACAAATGGTTCACAGCGAAAAAATGTCCAGTTTGGGACAAATGGTCGCTGGAATCGCGCACGAAATTAACAATCCAGTAAACTTCATTCACGGAAATCTCGTCCATGCAGACGAGTACGTCCGAGATTTGCTCGGCTTAGTCGAACTGTATCGAGAGCAATATCCCAATCCCAATTCTAACATTCAAGATGAGATCGAAGCGATCGAACTTGAGTTTTTAAGCGACGATCTTCCAAAACTCTTTCAATCGATGCAAGTCGGTACAGAGCGAATTCGAGAAATTGTTAAATCTTTACGCATTTTTTCTCGGTTCGATGAAGCCGAAATTAAAGAAGTCGATCTTCACGAAGGGATCGACAGTACGCTCATGATTCTGTTCAATCGTTTGAAAGCTAAACCCGATCGTCCAGCGATCGAAGTCGTCAAACACTACGGACAACTTCCCAAACTTGAATGTTATCCCGGTCAACTCAATCAGGTGTTGATGAACTTATTGAGTAACGCGATAGATGCTGTAGAAGAAAACAACAAACAACGCTCTTACGGAGAGATTCAAAACGATCCCAACCAGATCGACATTTATACAGAACTCGAAAATCCTGACTCGATAAAAATTCGGATTGCCGATAACGGCCTCGGAATTCCATCCGAAATTCAAGATCAACTCTTCAATCCCTTTTTTACCACAAAAGAGGTCGGAAAAGGAACGGGTCTCGGCTTATCCATAAGCCACCAAATTATTGTAGAAAAGCATGGTGGAACGCTTCGATGTCGTTCTGAAGTCGGACGAGGGGCAGAATTCATCATTGAAATTCCAAGGCGACAACCCCAAGCTTCAACGTAAGAATATGAAGCGATCGTCGCGTTCTGGCATCGTAAAATAGCCCGAAAGTCGCTTAATATTTCAAAATAGCAAATATATTCGCTAAAAACACTTATTTTAAACGAATTAAAACAATTATCGAGATCGAATGAGGAAACGGCGATCGCAGACTCTCACAAATCATAAATATTTGTTAAGCTCGAGATAAGCAGACTTACATTCGGGCAAATAAAAAGAACGGTACGAGCGAAACGGGAGGTGCTATCGGCACTGACCCGGTCTTTTACCATGCAACTTTGTCGCTATCGAACTAAACTTACTATGATAACTCAAATCAACCGCAACTATCTCTTGCGGCGATCGACCACCCTTATCGCCGTAGCGATCGTCAGCTTAGTGGCTCTCAGTGGAATTTCTGGCGTTTTGCTAGCATTTTATTACCAACCCGCCGCAGGAGAAGCCTATCGATCGCTGTCTCGGATCGCCACAGAAGTAAACTTTGGCGCGATCGTTTACGGAATTCACCACTACGCTGGGAATTTCGTTATTGCATTGGGACTGATTCAAATGGTTCTGATGTTTCTCTCTCGTCAATCTCGTCTGAGTTGGACGGTCTCGTGGACGAGTGGCATCTTGCTAATTTTAGCGGGAATTGCCCTAGCGTGGACGGCCATGGTTCTCGGGTGGACGCAAGAAGGCTTCTGGCGACTGTCGGTAGAATTGGGAATTATCGAATCCCTTCCCGTTGTCGGTTCCACGATTCGAGAACTCCTCACCGGAGGCGGCGGGATTAATACCGATACGCTACAACGGATGTATGCACTCCACAGCTACGTGTTATCGACTGGTGTAGTGGCGTTAGCGGCGGTGCATCTGTGGGGTGTATTGCGTCAAGATCGCGAAGAAAAACAGGCGTTGCACGATCGCCGCAAAGCTAAACTCGAATCCGATCTCGATCGCATTCTCCGCGAACGCGATCGCCCCGAAGAAGTCCTCGATCGCACTTGATACTCCATCCTTTCCCGATAAGCTAGGTTTCAAGAAGTCTTCACCACATCCCCCCTTAGCCCCCCAAAGAAGAGGGGGGTTGGGGGGATAGAGGGACTTGTCAGATTAGGCAAAACCAGTATTTGAGATTCGGATTCCGTATGAATTGCGTGGGAACCCGAAAAATTTCGAGTCGAACTCGCCACGTTAGCGAACTCAGAAAAACTAAAAAACCGAGCGATCGCCGTGGTCTATCAAAGCGATCGCCGGGTTTTTTAACCCTCCAAATTCCCTACTCTTCCGGCGTCACCACTTCCTGCTTGAGATCCCGTTCCATCAACGCCGCCACTGCTTCTTCAGCCGAAATTTGACCGTTGAGCAGGCGATAGACTTGATAAGAAATCGGCACCTCAACCTCTTGTTTTCGTGCCAACTCGATAAGAACGTTCGTCGTATTTACCCCTTCGGCGGTACTTTGAATTTCTTCGAGAACCCCTTCTAAGGATTTTCCCTGAGCCAAACCGTAACCGACGCGATAGTTCCGACTGAGATTACTGTTACAAGTGGCGAGAAGATCTCCCAACCCCGACAGTCCCCAAAACGTCTCGACATCCGCTCCCATCGTCGTTCCAACGCGCACGATTTCAATTAACGCTCGCGTTAACAGTGCAGATTTGGCGTTAATTCCCAAATTCAAGCCGTCGCATACCCCAGAGGCGATCGCCATGACGTTTTTTAAGGTTCCGCCGAGTTCGGTGCCGATGGGGTCGGTATTGGTATACACCCGGAAAATATCCGACGAAAACACTGTTTGAATCGTTTCGGCAGCGTAGAGATCGCGACTGGCGGCGATGGTGGCGGCCGGAAGTCCCGCGTCGATTTCTTTCGATAAATTCGGCCCCGACAGGACGACGACGGGACGGTTGGGAAAGGTTTCTTGCCAAATTTGCGAGGGGGTGCGGGTGGTGGCGGGATCGAGTCCTTTCGTAGACGAGACGATAATCGTATGGCTGGGAAGTCCGATTTGGCGAACTTTTTCAGCAGTTTCGGCCACTCCTTTCATCGAAATGGCCGAGACGAGAACGTCGGCGTTGGCGATCGCCGCTTCGAGACTCAGTTCGCCGCGACGGGACCAAAAGGTCACGCGGTTGTCGCCGTAATTGGCGAGATGGCCGAGTGCGGTTCCCCAGGCCCCTGTTCCTAAGATGGTGACGTGTTTAGTCATAGTTGCGTTAAAGTGACTTGCGCGATCGGTTCGCAACCCCGTAAGTTTACCATTGCGGATTGTTGGCGATCGTTTCCGTGCAACCCTCACAATCGAGGGGCTTGGAAAAATAATACCCCTGTCCGAACTCACAACCGAGGGTTCTCAACTGAGCCACGTGAACGGCGGTTTCGACCCCTTCGGCGATCACGGTCATATTCAAACTGTGGGCCAGGGTCACGATCGCCTGAACGATTTCTCGTTCGTCGCTGTCGTCGTCGATGGGATCGACAAAGGAGCGATCGATCTTGAGCATATCCACGGGAAGGCGGTGCAGGTGAGAGAGAGAAGAATAGCCCGTTCCGAAATCGTCGATACTCAGTTGAATGCGACGGTTGCGGAGTTCTTCGAGGATCGCTTTAGCCGCTTTGTAATTGCCGACGATGGTACTTTCGGTGATTTCTAATTTTAAAAATTTTCCGTTGAGTTTCGTTTCCTCGAGAATGAGATCGATCTGTTCGAGGAGATCGGTTTGGGCGAACTGTTTGACCGAAATATTCACGGCGATCGTCAAATGTCGCGCGTGGGGGAACTGTTGGTGCCACTCGTGCAGTTGAGAGCAGGCTTGTCGCAACACCCAAGCCCCAATGGGAACGATGAGTCCGGTTTCCTCCGCCGCAGGAATGAACCGCACTGGCGAAACTAATCCCCGTTCGGGATGGAGCCAGCGCACCAGGGCTTCAAACCCGGCAATTTTGCCGCTGCGTAGGTCTACGATCGGTTGGTAGTGAACCCGAAACTCTTCCCGTTCGAGGGCGCGGCGCAAGTCGGTTTCCAACTGTAAAAAGTTAACAGCGCGGACGTGCATTCCCGTATCGAAAACGCGATAGCGGCCTTTTCCCAAGTCCTTGGCGCAGTACATGGCGGCGTCGGCGTCTCGCAACACGTGTTCGGAACGTTCGTAGGCGGCGGTTCCCAAGACGATACCGATGCTGGCACCGATAAAGACTTCGTGACCGTCGACGTGAAAAGGAGACATCAGTTGCGCTTGAATTGTTTCGGCGGTAGCGATGGCGTCATCGATACTGTCGATGTTGTCGAGGAGGATGGTGAATTCGTCTCCCCCGAGGCGAAACAGGGTATCGACGGGACGCAAGCACAACTCGAGGCGGTGGGAAATCAAGCTCAACAGGCGATCGCCAGCGAGATGGCCTAGGGAATCGTTGACGACTTTGAAGCGATCGCAGTCGATAAACAAGACGGCAAATTTATAAGTGGGGGAAGTTCGGGTCAGTTCCAGCGCTTTGTCGAGCTGCTCCATCAGCAGCACCCGGTTGGGCAATCCCGTTAGGGCGTCGTGCAACGCCATGTACATCAGTTGTTCCTGGGCCCGCTTGCGTTCGAGAATTTCCCGCTCGAGTTTGCGGTTGGCCGATTCGAGTTCGGCGGTGCGCTGCGCCACGCGCTGTTCGAGTTGTTCGTTGAGCTGTCGGACTTCGGCCTCGGCGACGGTGCGATCGTGAATTTCTTGCTGGAGTCGGGCGTTGCGATCGCGCAATTGTTGTTGTAAGTCGCGAATCGTCAGTTGATTTTGAACTCGCGCCAACACTTCTTTAAACTGAAACGGTTTAGAAATGTAGTCGGTTCCCCCGACTGTAAACGCGCGAACTTTATCGAGGGCGTCGTCGAGAGCGCTAATAAAAATGACCGGAATATGACGGGTGGTGTCGTCTTTTTTGAGGTGGCGGCAGACGTCGTAACCGTTCATGCCCGGCATCATAATGTCGAGGAGAATTAAATCCGGTTGTCCGTAACGGGCGCCTTCTAACCCAGTCGTCCCATCCACCGCGACACACACGTCGTATCCCGCTCGGGTCAGAATTGTATTGAGCAGTTCGAGATTGGCTGGCGTATCGTCAACGATCAAAATATTGCCTTTCGACACCTGGGAAGAAGAACTACTCATTGCGTCGGGGGAAATAGTGGACGATACGGGGGAATTTTCGCCGTTGGGCATGGGAAAACATACAAAGAAAACGTGGCGACCGTCGCTAAACCGCTGTCGCTAAACTGCGCTCGTTGGGACAACCCCAAAAGCATTTTTTGCTTCGAACGACGCGACCTGACCGCACTTCGATCGTAATACAAACTTCCGACGGCGTTCGACTCAACTGGGTGTTATTGAGGGGTCGAACGGTCGCCGTGAGTGAGTCCGGGTTGTTGCGGCAGGCAAGCCCCTACCAGACATCATAAATCAATAATTTGACATCCTCCTCGGTTCGAGCGACCTACTCCGATCGGAGAGGCTCGGGGTCGTGCGTGTGGCATCCTGTCCGATTGGCTCCCGACTCGACGAACGGTCTTTCGGCTGTGCCAGAAACTCTCACCGACTGTCGATCGCTCGAGACGAGCGATCGCGATCGGACGAGCGATCGCTTCACCGCCTTGGAGCTTCGACCCCAAATCGTAACACGCCTGTAAAACTACGCGATCGCTGCCTTCGGATTGGCTGCGAATGAAGCTCACCCGGTAGCGCTGCACTCTGATGATGCGGGTCAGTCAAAATCCTTTCGTGGCAAGGATTCAAAAACCAAAGTAGCATTACTCCTCATTAACTACCCTCGATGGGGTCTCGATCGGCGACGGTTTTACCAATCTCGATCGTCGTCGCGGGTCGGTTGCGTCCAGTCATCGACTCGTCGATCCGATGTTTCTGGGCGATCTCGCTCCCGAGGCGCTGATGGCGTGTCGTCGAAGCGCTCTTCTACGGCATCCTCGACTGCTTCGTCCTCCCACTCGGTATCGTCTTCCCAGTCGGCCGCCACGGGGATGTCTTCCTCGTCCGGCTCTGGATCGATCGCCGGTTCTGACGGGGATGCGACCCTTTCCTCGACAAAGTCCTCCTCAGCCATCGAGGTTCGCACCTCGGCTTTAGACTCCCTCGGAGGCGGCTTCGGCGCTTTTTCGTAACTGTAAGAGTACATGGTTCCCTGGCGATAGGACTCGACTGGTCGCTGTTGGACTTCGTAGGCGCGATCGCTCTGCGGCGTGACGTTCTCCTCCTCGGGATAGTCCGCGTTCTCGGCTTCCCAGTCTTCGTCGTCCCACACTTCCTCCTCGTCGTCAGGTTCGTCTTCTGCCTCGAGTCGGACGAAGGCGGGACGAGATGGGGAGGACGAGACAGGTTCGTAAGCGACCGTCGGCGTTTGAAAGCGTTCGTCGCCAGAGTCGTCGGGTTCTAAATCGACCCAATTCCGAGAAGGTTGGGGCGTGAATGAACGGCGTTGGTGGGTATCGGGTGGAAAATCTGAAGCTGGAGAACTCTCAATACGACCGTGCGGCGATCGGGACGACCGAAACAGCCACGCAAACAGCATTGCCGTGAAAATCCCCGCCAGCACCGCCAGAACGACCCACACCCCCAACGGTAACGCCAGCGATCGCAATCCGAACCACCGCAGCGCCACCACAGGCGCACCGTTCTGAACGACGAACACGGCCGCCAGCGCGATCGCCAACAGCCAAAACACAGACAATTTCGACTTTCGTTTCATGGTGGAACGCTTGAAAACGGCTACGACTCCTCTTTCCACCGTTTGAGGGGAACGCAATCGATCTCGAGCTGGTCTAACGCCCGAGCCACGACGAAATCCACTAAATCTTCGATGGTTCGAGGCTGGTGATACCAGGCGGGAATTGCCGGAACGATGCGAACGCCCGCTTCTGCCAAGGTCGTAAGGTTGCGTAGGTGAATCAAACTCAAGGGCGTTTCTCGCGGTACGATTACCAGTTTACGGCCTTCTTTGAGTTGTACGTCGGCAGCCCGCTCGAGCAAGTCCGAACTGACCCCCGTTGCGAGTTTGGCCACGGTACTCATGCTACAGGGAATCACGATCGTTCCTAGGGTACGAAAGGAGCCGCTGGCAATGTTAGCCCCGACGTCCCCTGCTGGGTGACAGCGTAGAAATCCCTCCGTTTCGACTCCGGCTTTCTCCCGCCAAAACTGAGCTTGTTTTTGGGGGTCGGCCGGCATTTTGACCCCTTCCTCTGCCTGCCACACCATATACGCAGCTTTCGAGGCCACCAGTTCGACGCGATAGTTGGCCTGTAACAGATATTTGAGGGTTCGCACGGCGTAAATTAACCCTGACGCCCCAGAAACGCCGATAACGAGGGGTCGGAGATGTTTGAACTCGTTCATTGTGCTGCTCGGGGGAAGTTGTCCGTCCGCGGCCACTTCCCCTAGCTCTGTCTTACTCTTCTTCGCTGAAATAGTCGTCGTCAGTCAATGGCGCTTCGCTCCCGCCGCCGACGGGGGCTAGGTCGATTTGCTGGCGATAGTAATCGACGCTTTTGACTTGCACGTCTACGCGATCGCCGAGGCGGTACTGTTTGCGGTTTTTGCGTCCGACGAGAGTTTGTTGGCGCGAGCGATACTCGTACCAGTCGTCTTTGAGGGAAGAGACGTGAACCAAGCCTTCTAAGCGAGCTGGAGCCGCGCCGTTTTCGCCAGATTCGATCTCGACGAAGAATCCGTAAGACTGCACCCCGGTAATCAAGCCCCGGAAAATTTCGCCGGTACGCTCTTTCATCGCTCCGGCTTTTTGCAAGCCGTTGAGGTCGGTTTCGGCTTCGAGAGCCAGCCGTTCTCGTTCGCCGAGGGCGATCGCCAATCCCGAGAGACGCTCTTCAAACTCGTGCTGTATGTCGGGCGGCAAGACGTTCCAGTTGATTTTACCGTGACAGGAGGAATGCCGCAGGTCGACCCGTTCTTTCGATCTCGTGGTGCGGCGATCGCGCCCTTTCTCGAACACGGCCTGTAACACCCGTTGTACGAACAGGTCGAGATAGCGTTGCAAGGGGGCGTTTGCGTGGGTGTATCCTTCTTCGAGCGCTAAGCCGAAGTGCATCCCCGGCTTCGTACTGTAATAACTCGGACGCACGATCGCCTCGAGGAGATAGTTGAGAATTTTCGCGTCTTCGCATTCGGCAAACTGTTCGGAAAACTGCTTGAAGTCGCTGGGATAGACTTCTTCTTCGTCTTCGAGCCACAGTTCGACTCCCATGTTCGCCGCCAGTTTGATGGCGTCTTGCACGTCGGCCAGGTCGGGGACGGGGTTGATGTTGTACAACGCTGGAACCCCCAAGGCGTTGAGATGCTCGGCTACCAGTTGGTTGGCTAACACTACGAATTCGTATAAGATATCCCGACCGCGAGATTCGGGGGCGAATACGGGGACGCCGAGAGGCGTCTCGTCGTCGAAGTGGTTGTGTGTCTCGGGAAGGGTCAGGTCGAACGATCCTCGCTGATATCGCTGTTCGCGGAGAACTTGGCTGACGGTGGCGAAGTCTTCGAGGGCGCTCAGAAGGTCGGCGGGAACGTCGGGAACGGTATCGTTTTCGTCCTCGGAGCGATCGAAGACTTGACGGGCTAGCTCGTTGTTGACGAGGCGATCGAGGCGTATCGTCGTCGGCTGGATTTCGTATTCGACGATTTCGCCGTTTTCATCGAGCGTCACCAGTACCGAGACGGCTAGGCGGTCGGACTCTGGGGCGAAACCGACGGCTCGGCACAGGTCAGCGGGAAACAGGGGCAGTACCATGTCCCCGAGGTAAATACTCGTACCGCGTTTGAAGCTTTCGCGATCGAGGGGGGAATCGGGGAAAACGACGCGGGCTACGTCGGCGATGTGAATTCCAAGTTGCCAATTGCCTTGCTTGTTGCGCGTGAGGCTATAGGCGCGATCGACCGGTTCGTTTTCGCTGTTGGCAAAGGCCAGGGTGTTGAGATGCCGCAAGTCCACGCGATCGGCGATCGCTTTGTCGTCGATCGGTTGCAGAACGGTCTCGAGAGAATCGAGGACTTTTTGCGGGAAGGTTCGGGGAAGGTCGTGTTTGCAACACACGATGTCGATGTCGTTGGCCGCTTCGGCGTCGCTTCCGAGAACTTGCACTACCCGTCCCAGCGGCGGTTTCGCACCCAAGGGATAGCGCTGGACTTCGACGTGAACCAGGTAATCGACGGCGTCTTTGAGGCGTTCGTCGTCTTCGAGGTCGATCTCGAACAGCAAGCGATCGTCGAGGGGAACGGCGCGATATCCCCGGCCGGGAACTTCTTTGATGCGTGCGAGGACGGAGGGATTCGCCCGTTCGAGAATTAAGCGCACTTCGCCTTCAGGAGAGCGGCGGCGACTTCCTTCTTTTATTACTTTGACGAGGACGCGATCGCCGTTCCAGGCGGTGCTGAGATAGGACTCGCGAACGTAAATGTCTTCAGCGCCTTCGGCGTCTTGGATGGCGAAGCAAAATCCTTTGCTCGAGCATCGAAGTTTGGCTTCGACGAGTTCTTCTCGATCGTCCCGTCGGTAGCGTCCGCGATCTTTCATGAGAATCCCAGACCGTTCTAGTGCGTCGAGAACGATGTGCAGTTTTTGAAGGTCGGGTGTGGCTTCGCAGTCCAGTTTTTTCTCGAGGACTTTGGGTGCGACTGATTTATCGTCTGGAAAGTTGGACAGGAGTGTTGCGATCGAAAAGTTCATGCAATTCTGTAATCCTTATATATCTCGATCTGTATTGGCTAGTAACGCAGCTCGAACCTACAAGGACGGCTCCGAGCGCGATCGACAAGATTTCGAGACACGGATGCCGTCGCTCGAGTCGAAGCGTCGATGCCGCCAAAGAAGTTGTGACTGTCGCTCGATCTGCACGGCAAAAGCGCGAGTATCGAAAAGAGATCGGTGCGTGATGGGTGCAGTTGCGAACTCGATGGAGCGTTTTTGTCACGAACCGGCCGACACGAGCGAAGCTGAGGCGACTTCTGCTCATTTTACACCATAATTTGCCCCGTCTTTTGCGGGGAATGGGGAACGGGGAATGGGGAACGGGAACGGGGAATGGGGAACGGGAAAGTTCGCCCGATCGCCTCATCTCCTAATCTCCTCACCTCATTTTCCTGTGAGGGCGGTGCGTGACGCGGGAAAGCTCTTTGAACGGTCTTGCCATTACATTTTCTGCCCGCGTCACGGCACCCTACGATTCCCCTCTCAACGATCGACTATCAATACCGGCGATCGCTAGAATTAAACTAAAGCGATTCGCGAGTCGATCGACGGTTTGGGCTATGTTGCAATTATTCCACCAACGCTATCCTTCAGGAAGTCTGTGCGCCGACCTCGTCACGATACACGAGGGACAATATATCGTTCGAGCGACAGTTGAAGTTGAAGGCGTTTGTTTGGCGTCGGGGATGGCTGCTGCGACTTCGGTTGAAACTGCTGAAGATCGCGCCAGAGAACGAGTGTTAGCGATGTTAGATTTCGAGAGGGAGGCGACTCCCACGAAGGTCGAGCTTTTGGAGACTGAGGCGTCTGTCACACCGTCTCCTTCTGTGACATCTCCGGCTTCCCCCGATGCTGAATCTTCTCAAGGGGTCGAACCTTCGACCTCTGTGTCTTCCCCAACTTCTAATTTAGCGATGGAAGAAAACAGTTCGACCGAACCGACGGACGACTCAGATTTGATGGTTCAAACGACGCTGGAGTTGCGACGGCTTGGATGGGACGCCGACCGGGGGCGATCGCACCTGGAGCAAACCTACGGGAAGCGATCGCGACAGCAACTCACGCGATCGGAACTGTCGTCGTTTTTGCAGCATCTCCAGGCACAACCGACGTCAAGGTCTTAAG
Organism: Geitlerinema sp. CS-897; assembly: GCF_028368005.1. Lineage (NCBI taxonomy): Bacteria > Bacillati > Cyanobacteriota > Cyanophyceae > Geitlerinematales > Geitlerinemataceae > Geitlerinema > Geitlerinema sp. CS-897. Next base: position 17,011 of record NZ_JAQNCQ010000138.1, read on the forward strand.
CGTTAGCCCATTGACGTCTCGACCGACTCTTAAGCCTCGACAGCGGTGGGACGCGACGCCGAGGGACTGCGGGTAATGACGCGATCGATCAACCCATACTCTTTAGATTCTTCGGCGGACATGAAAAAGTCTCGCTCGGTATCTTCTTGGATTTTCTCGAGGGGTTGACCGGTATGTTCGGCCAGGTAATGATTCAGGCGGTCTTTAATGTAAAGGATCTCTTTGGCCTGAATTTCGATGTCTGCGGCTTGTCCCTGGGCTCCGCCGAGGGGTTGGTGAATCATAATCCGCGAGTGGGGCAAGCTCATGCGTTTGCCTTTCGCTCCCGCACTCAACAGAAACGCTCCCATACTGGCTGCTAAACCCAGGCAAATGGTGCAAACATCAGGCCGCACGTGGTTCATGGTATCGAAAATACCCATTCCGGCAGACACAGCCCCCCCTGGGGAGTTGATATAGAGATAGATATCTCGATCGGGGTCGTCGGCTTCGAGAAACAGCAGTTGAGCGACGATACGGTTGGCTAATTCGGGGGTAACTTGTTCGCCGAGGAACACGATACGCTCGCGCAGTAGTCGCGAGTAAATGTCGAAGTAACGTTCGCCGCGTCCGGATTGTTCGATAACGGTAGGAATCATAAGCGGGTTCGATGCTGTATTTGCTGAAGTCTTTCGTTTTAGTGTAATATCTGTTTTCCCAAGAGGAGAGATAGGGAGCAAGGGAGCAGGGGGGACAGGGAAACTTTAACCGGGAAGAGAGAGGCAAGAGAGAAGAGTGAGGACAGGTAATAGTCTCTCATCATCTCGTCATCTCCTGACCTCTAATACAAGCGGCGGAGGATGTAGTCGGCGAGATTGGTTAAGGCTTGGCGGGATTCTGAGGCCGGAAGGCATTCGAGATGTTCGATCGCCAACCGAGTATGTTCGGCCGCTAAAGTTCGCGATCGCTCGATGCCATTGCTTTCTTCGATTAACGCCAGGGCGCGATCGAGATCGTCGGGTTCGGCGAATTCTCGAGCGATAAGGGTTTCGAGAAGTGGTTGTTCTTCGAGGGCATAGAGAACTGGGGCGGTGAGGTTGCCACTTCGCAAGTCGGAGGCGGCTGGTTTGCCCAGGGTTTCTGTCGTACCCGTAAAATCTAGGATATCGTCTACGATTTGGAACGCCAAGCCTACGTCGCGACCGTAATAATACAGATGGTTTGCCATCTCTGGGCTGACGCCGCTGAGAACGGCGGCGGCTTTGCTGCTGTTGGCAATCAGAGAGGCGGTTTTGTAGTAACTTTTCTCGAGGTACGCTTCGAGGGAGAGATCGGCGTCGAAACGACTCAACCCCTGCAGGATTTCCCCTTCCGCCAGATCGACGATGACTTGAGAGAGCAGTTTGACCACCTCGAGGTTGTTCAGATTCGCCAGATACCAGGAGGATTTGGCAAACAGAAAGTCTCCGGCTAGAACGGCGACTCGATTGCCAAAGCTGCTGTGAACGGTGGGGATGCCCCGTCGTAGTTCGGATTCGTCGAGGACGTCGTCGTGGACGAGACTGGCGGTGTGGATCATTTCGGTGATTTCGGCCAGTCTGCGGTGTCGGGACGTGATGTCTCGATCGGGCATTGTGGCTCTCGAGACAAGCAGCACGATCGCCGGCCTCAGTTGCTTGCCCCCAGCTTGGAACAGGTGGTCTGCTGCGGCGAAAAGGATAGGGTGACGCGCCCCGACAAGCTCTCGCAAGTTTTGGTTGAGGACGCGCAGGTCGTCTTCAACTGGGGAAAAAAGTGCAGTTACTGAGGTCATGGGGATCGGCTGACTCAGGGGCTAAGTTACGAAAGTTTACATATATGATTTCTATTCTAAGCGAAGCCTCTCGAGTAGGGAAGTTTTCCGATCGCGAGTTGGTTACGTGCTTTTGGAAACTCTGTCAACGCCTGAAGACCGATCGGGCAGGACGCCACGGGGCGATCGCTCTGACGAAAGCTCTCGTCGGGTCTGGGTTGGACGTTTTCGATCGCACATCTTAAAGATTTATTAAGTCACCCCCGAGGATCTCCCGAAAAATTCGGAAACTTATGTTACATTAATGGTAAGGATTGTTGTAACCCCAAATACCCCTACAACGCGAGTGCAGTTGTGAGGAGCGCGTTGGAAGACCCGATCGTTCTCGCCCTGTCGAAACTCGGCTTGTGTTAGTAGAGACAGACGATCGAAGGGACAGCCTCCTGACGGTCGGTCGTGCGAAGGTTTTTACAACCCCCTCAACCGGATATCAAGCTGGGTTGCTCAGGTTGCCCAGTCAGCCTTGCAGTTTGTAAGGCAAAGTTCGGTCGCATTGCTCGCAGATGAAGGACGGTTTCGTACTTCAGTTACGGTGGTTTGGCACTTGCAGGCCGAGGCGATCGCCCTCGGTGTCCTGCTAAATCGTGCTGTGTTTCGCTTTCGCGCTTCTCTTTTGTGTCCCGCTTCTCACTTCTCTCCCTCCTATGACCTTCGACAATCTCTCTCTAACCATCCTCGTCCTGGCAACGGGCTACCTGTTCTTCATCCATCTTCTGTTGCGTTTCGTGCGCCGGAAAGCTGAAGAATCGAGTAGCTCGTAAGTTGTCGTCGGACGCACGCCTCGCCACTCTACGCCGTCACGAAGGGGCAAAGTCGCTTACTTCGGGCAGCGGCCGATCGTCGCTGAAAATTCCCAGGAGTTAGTCTGGGAATTTTCGCTCGAGGTTATCGTTTCGGGTGGCGTTGGTTTACCCACTGAAAGCTTGAAGCGTTTTTTTCAGTCGATACCTTTCCGCCAGCACCTCATTATATCATCTATAGGATATTCTTTAGGTTCGCCAAGCTATTTGTCGTATTTCTTCACATTCGAGATGACAGCCTGAAACGCCGTGATTAGGACTTCGATGCCGGTCTGCGGCGTTTTTGTCGTTGTTGTGACAGAGACACCACTGCAGCCGCATTGCTTTCGCGAGCGACCCGCACTAACAACCCCGCAGCAGCTAAACTCGCGATCGTCGAACTGCCTCCATAACTAAACAACGGCAGCGGTAAACCCGTCGTGGGTAGTACTCCAGTCGCCACGCCAATATTAATCAACGACTGTCCCACCAACGCCACCATGACACCGACGGCAACCAGTTGATAGACAACGTTCGGGGTTTTCAAGGCAACCCGTAACGCCAACGTCCCGTACACCAACAAAAACAACAACAGCAAAAAACTGCCGAGAAATCCAAATTCCTCAGCGTACACTGCAAAAATAAAATCGCTGTCCTGAATGGGCAAATAGGACAGCTTCTGCTGAGACATTCCAAAACCCGTTCCCCAAAAGCCCCCCGAGCCGATCGCGATCAGGCTTTGAACCAGTTGATAACCGTCGCGATCGGGCGTTGCCCAGGGGTTGAGGAACGACATGACTCGTCGTCGCTGGTATTCCTTAATACTGAGGCTGAGAATCGCTAACAGCAGCCCAGACAAAGCGGTTCCCCCTAACAAGCGATAGGGCAATCCCGCCGCCATGGCCATCAACCACAGCATCATGCCACACATGGCAGTCGTACTCAGGTTCGGTTGAAATAAAATGCTGGTGAGAACTAAGACCATCACACCCAACCAGATCGCTCGTTCTCGAAACGTCAGCCGATTCCACCGTCCGAAAACGATCGCCCCTTGAAGGATGAGAAAGGGCTTGATCAGCTCGGAGGGTTGAATGGGAACGATACCGATGGCAATCCAGCGGGTGGCACCGTTGACGGTGGTTCCCAAACCCGGAATCAGGATCGCCAGGAGCAAGCCCAACAGGGCTAACAATCCCCAGCGGGCGATCGACAGGCACAGTCGCAGGGGAGTGTGGACGATAATATTGAACCCGACGAGTCCTACCATCGCCCAGAGAATCTGACGTTTAAAATAATAGGTTCCGTCTCCGAGTTCGGCATAGGCGCTCGGATAGGAGGCAGAAAACAGAACGAGTAACCCGATGACAAGCCAGAAGAGAGTCAGCCAGCGCAGCAGGCGGGCTTCCCAACTCCACTCGGAAACGGACGGGTCATATAGCGGGACGAGATAGCGAAGGTTCACTCGAACTCGGAACTAAGCAGCACTCTCTAGCATATCTTCTCCTTTATGGGGAAGGTTAGCTTCGAGGAGCAGATTGAGTCCCGGTTGCTGTAACAGGGCTTGCCAACGCTGGGCGAAAGTCCAGAACAGACGACGCAAGCGATCGAGCATTTCGTTCAATTGGACGAGATCCCGTCGGCGATCGAGCAGATTGCTGTCCCCGAACTCGAACGCCACACCCTTAGACGCGACGACGGACAGGTTCGCCAAAGCTAGAGGTTCGATCGCCAGGGAAGACATACCTCTGTTGTCGAGATAGATTCTCGACGGTTTGGTAAACTTAAAAAGCGAAGCCTGTTTTGAAGATGTATTCGAACACAAAAGCGACGGTGGTAAAACGGCAAACAAAACCACCAGTAGACCGATTGACAGTGTAACGACACACCGCGAAACGGACAAGCGAACGGTCACAAACGTACCTCCCCAATAACAACAAACAGCAAATTCGATTCGGCGACTCGGCATTTCGACAGCACGCACGACGATACCCCACGATGCAAGTTCGACGATCGGGGGTTTGGGAACTGCGACCCGATCGCCAGCTTCGCACGCGAGCTATCTCGAGTGACGTTGTCTACACGCGCCAGTCCGACACCTCTACCGCTCGATCGCACGTCTTAACAGTGCGCGATCGGTTTCGACACAGCAAAAGTGATGGAGTCTGGAGACTTTTTTTCAGATTCAGCTTTCAGCCGATGATTTCCGACCAGATTCTCAACCTAACCAGTAGAGGGTTGAGTCCGGTTTCGATCGATGACTTTCAGATCGTCTTTGAGATCGTAAAGACTGCGTCTGGAAACGCCGTACCCGAAAGATTTACCTCTAGTTCGTAGTATAACAAAGATTTATAGGGGTGTGGGGGAAACTGGAAAAATTTTTAGATCGGTGACTCGAACGGCTGTGAAGACACGCAAAACGCTTCCCGACCTCGATTGTCAAGTTGTCAAGAGATCGGGAGGAAAGCGGTAATTGAGGAGGAAACCCTTAGGCAACTGTATCGGAAAATGCTGTGGGTTCGGAGGCTTTGGCAGCGATCGCCTGGGGTTTCAAACGCCGGAACCATCGATCGCGATCGAGCGTCACGAGACGAGGCAGCGCCAAACAAACAGCGGTATTGAATAGCGTTAACAGTAACAATCCCCACCAATTCTCAAACATATCGCTTTTCTCCGTATTTCTACTCGCCGTAGCTGCGAATAATATTCAATTATGACGGATAGTACGGAAGATGGCTAGGGTTGTTCGGTTTGGATTTCTTTTAAGTCTAATAGCTTTTTTTTATATTAAAAAAAATATGAAGCGTTTAACGCAACGAAATTTCCATAAAACTGAAGTGATTCTATCACAAAATCGAACTTTAAAACGAAGACCTCGATTCTCAGTCAAGCGATCGCCCATCGCTAAACGTTCTCGTCTTGAGGAATCGGCTGAAAGAGGAACTGTAACCGCACCTGCCACTCGTCGCCATCCCGTTGAATTTCGACTTGTCGCACGAATTCACGAAAATAAAACCGACGTTCGGATTCCGTCAGATCGAACCAAAACTGCGGAAGAGAAACCGTTTTCGCCGTTTCCCGTAAATTGACCGGTGGGATTTGAGACAGTTGTTCCTGCAATCGAGCAATTTCAGATTTAAGCGTGTAAGACCTCAGTTGGAGCGTTTCGCGATCGAGAATGCCCTCGTCGAGCAAGGGAGGTAAGGCGTCGAGAATTTGCTGCCGTTTGACGATATCCCGTTCCAAGGTACTTTTTGCCCCATCGAGATCGGGTAGGGGGAGATCGTCGGCGATCTCCGTTAAATTGCAACACACGGTTTCGATCGTTTGCTGTAATACCGCATCGTAATGCAAACTTTTGCACTTCGGCTCTCGAAGGCAGTGGGTCGGTCGCAGGTATAAATATTCTCCCGGTTTGCGGCGGCGGGTGACACAGGCGACGGTCATTGACGAGCCGCATTCACCGCAGACGACGAGTCCGGCCAGGGCGCGAGGTGCGCTGGCGGTGCGAGGGGGAAGGCGTCGGTTGCGGCGCAACAGGCGATCGATCTGGGCGGCTTCTTCTCGGGAAATAATGGGGGCGTGGGTGTTGGAGATGGTGGAACCGTTACTATAGGTGAGATCGCCGCGATAGACGGAATTGGTAAGCCAGCGGCGTCCGGTGGTGACGGAAATGCGCTTTCCGTAGCGTTGGGCGATGTAGCGTACTGCACCTCGCAGGGAACCGTAGATGAGGAATCGATCGAAAAAGTCTTTGACGACGGGAGCGGTACTGCGATCGATGACGTAGCGATCTTTGCCGCGACGGTAGCCGTAGGGAGGTTTTCCGGGGGGCGGTAGGGCTTTGACGCGGTTTCTGGCGTGGCCTTGGCGAATGCGTTGGCTGCGTTGCTGTTTTTGCAGGTTTTGCAGGAATTCCAAGACGGCGGCGCGATCGCGGCGATCGGTGGTTTCGAGAGGTACGTCTGTGGCGACGACGCGAACGCCGAGTTCGCCAAAGCGATCGAGTCGATGAAAGACCTGTTCGACGGTTTCGCCGAATTCTTCTAGGCGACGCACGAGGACGTAGGCGATTTTGTCGCTGGAACAGTCTTCGAGAAGCTGTTGGAGTTGCTGTCGTTTGCCGAAATCGCTATAGATGCGATCGACTTCCCAACCCCAGGTTTCTGGAGGTGGCGGCACTTCGTATAGGGGATCGCTGTAGCTGTAAACGACGATTTTCATTATGGGTTCACTAGATTGAATGACGATCGAACCGCGTTGAAACCGCGTTGAAACCACGTTTTAAGCTGCACTGAGTTCGACAACGTTACCGTCGGGATCTCGAGTAAAGAGGGCTTCTCGTCCCGAGGCGCTTCTTTGGACAGGATAGCCTGCAATTCTGAGTTTTTGTTCGACGGCGGGTAAATCGGTGACACCAAAAGCAACGTGGCGGTTGCGTCCCCATTTTTCGGTGTTTTCTAGATTTTCCTCGAAGCTGTCGGCGACGATGAGGTGAAGTTGGGCGTCTCCGACACCGTACCAAGTCCCTGGGAACGTCATCGGTCGATCGATCTTCGGCAAACCTAGAACTTCGCTGTAGAAGCACTCGGCGCGTTCGAGGTCGGACACGAGAACTGCTGTGTGGAAGTAGCGTGTAACCTGCATAAATAGCCTCGTTTGTCGAAATGGCGATCGATCCTCATTATATTGAGGATTTTTTGGAGAGGTGTCAGATCTGGCTGCGGTAGAGAACCGGGAGGGGGCGCGATCTCCGTCGTTCGGCAGTTTTTCAACTCCCTTCAATTGACGAAAATTTCGAGATCGATCGAGACCTCGAGACCGAGTTTCAATGGCGAAAACAAACCCTGACCGAGCTGTCGGTGTTTTTTGGGGGGAAGTTCTCGAAGGCTATTGGCGATTCTCCGTGTTTTCATCCTGGAAAGTCAGAGACGGGCGATCGAGTCCCATGACGAAGCGAGGGACGTTTGACGCTTTAATAGGAAAGACGCGAGGAATTCCATCGCGTCACAACATCCCATCTCACAAGACTCAACACAGGCTCAGAGAACGGTTGCCGTGAAATTTGCATTTATCATCGACCCCATTCAAAACCTCGACCCCGGCCACGATACCACCGTCGCGTTTATGGAAGCGGTGCAAGCTCTGGGACACGAGGTCTGGATTACCCAAGCCGAGAAACTCGGCGTCGTCGAGGGAAAAGCCTACGGTTGGCTATCTCCGGCGACGTTTAAACCCGTGGAGTTAAAGGGCGATCGCTGGGTGGCGATCGAACTGTGGTACGAAGTCGGCGAAGCCAGTTGGCAACCGCTGGAAGATATGGATGCGGTGTTGATGCGAACCGATCCGCCGGTTGACGTTCCGTATTTATACACCACTTACATTCTCGATTACGTCGATCCCACGAAAACCCTGGTGTTGAACGATCCGAAAGGGTTGCGGGCGGCCAACGAAAAGATGTATGCGTTGCAGTTTAAAGACGCGATTCCTGAAACCCTCGTCACGCGAGACAAAGCCGTTGCCCGAGGATTTGTCAACCAACGGGGTAAAGCCATCCTCAAACCCTTGGGAGGCAAAGCCGGAGAAGGGATTTTCATGTTGTCGGCCGGCGATCGCAACCTCAACTCGCTGATGGAAGTGAGTACGAACTACGGTCGCATTCCAATTATGGTGCAGCAGTTTCTTCCCGAAGCCAAGGACGGCGACAAACGGATTATTCTCCTCGACGGGGAACCCATCGGGGCGGTGAACCGGATTCCCACTGGGGAGGAATTTCGCGGCAACATGGCCGTTGGCGGACGGGTGGCGAAAGCCGAAATCAGCGATCGCGAGCGGGAAATTTGCCGCCAACTCGCCCCGACGTTGAAGCGAGACGGCTTGTATTTCGTCGGAATCGACGTTATCGGGGGGTATCTCACCGAAGTCAACGTGACGAGTCCCACGGGAATTCGAGAGATCGATCGCCTCGACAACGTGCGACTGGGGGAAACCACGATGCAGTGGGTTATCGATCGCGTAACGAGCTTACGTCGCTAGATTGCCGTACCGTCGCAGTCGTAAGATGAAGAAAACCGGGTGTCTGTCCGTGACTCACCGTTAACCGGTCGGGCGTCAGACAGAGATCCGGTTTTTGTTGGTGACATTACGCCGCCGTCACGTTAACGTTACTCACCTGGCAAGATATGAACGAACGCATCAACGTCGCTGTTATCGGTACCGGATTCGGGCGAAAAGTCCACATCCCCGGTTTTCAACTGCACCACCGCACCAAAGTTACGGCAGTTTTTAACCCAAACCTTGAGAAAGCGCAAGAGGTTGCAAAGGAATTTAATATCGCCAACGCCTGCGATTCTCTCGAACAGGTGTTAAACTCACCCGATGTCGATGCTGTCAGCATTTCCACGCCGCCATTTTTACACTACGACATGGCGAAAGCAGCGATCGACTCCGGAAAGCACGTTTTACTAGAAAAACCCACCGCGTTAAACGTCTCCGACGCCCGCAATCTCTACGAACTGGCGAACAAGAAAGGCGTCGTCACGACGATGGATTTCGAGTATCGCGTCGTTCCCACCTGGCAGCGATTGGCGGAATTACTGGCAGAAGGCTACGTCGGCAACAAACGCCTCGTCAAAATCGACTGGCTGATGTCGAGTCGGGCGAATCCCGATCGCGGTTGGAACTGGTACGCCCAGAAAGATAAAGGCGGCGGGGCGTTAGGGGCTTTAGGATCGCACACTTTCGACTATATGGCATGGCTGTTCGGGCCGGTGAAACGGATGTTCGCCCAGTTGAACACCTCCATTTGCGATCGCCCCGATCCGGCTGAGGGCGGCAAACGAAAGCCTGTCGATGCGGACGATACAGCGTTGTTAATGGTAGAGTTCGCCGACGGAACCCCCGCCCAAGTCAGTATCAGTTCCGTGGCGTATGCCGGACGGGGGCATTGGGTAGAAGTGTACGGCGATCGCGGAACCTTGGTTCTCGGAAGTGGCAACCAACAGGATTACGTTCACGGCTTCCGCTTAATGGGGTCTCAAAACGGCGAACCTTTGACGGAGTTAGAGATTCCCGATCGCTTGACGTTCCCGCGTACTTATCCCGACGGACGACTTGCACCCTTTGTGCGGATGGTGGATTTGTGGGTACGAGGAATTGACGGAGGACAGGCGATCGAGCCATCGTTCCGAGAAGGCGTTTACTCGCAGTTGTTGATGGATTTAACCCACGAATCCAGCGAAACGGGTCAATGGGTAGACGTTCCCAATTTAGAAGTCTTTTTGGGATAGGCATGGTCGCAGAAGGGGTGCATCTTAACTTTTGTAAAAATATGAGTCTGGGGTAGGTTGGACTTCGACTTCGCTCAGTCCAGGGGTTGAGCGATAGCGAACCCCAACAACAGCTCAATTCTGTGCAGGGACTCCGATCTGATAAATTTGCATTTTTGAGATGCACCCTACAGAAGGCAGAAGCCGGGTTTCTTGGAGAAGCTCGGTTTCTGAATCGAGCTTATTGCCCGATCGAGTCAGGCAAATTTTACACTACCGAGTCAAGCTGTCGAACTCATCATTCTACCGATCTGAGATAACTTCTCTGTCCAAAGCTCTTTGTAGAACTCCATTTCTTGAAAAGCGAACAGAAACTCGCTACACGAACCATCAAATGTTAAGTAAATCGCCAACTCAAAACTGTATTCTGTCTGTTGTACGGTTCCCCCAGTCATCAGCTTTTCCTCGTGACTGCTATTTTTATCCTATGCGATCGCCTGTGATGAGGGTGAGGGTGCGATCGAGCAATTCTTCCCGATTCACCAATTCAGAAAGTTCTTCGGGTTCGTAACGTCCTTCCGCCACTTCGAGAGACGCCAGATCGATCGCGTTGAGATAGGCTTCTTCGAGGACTTCCCGCAACTCCTCAGAAGACAAGTAATACCCGCCAGATTTGCGGCGTTTGTTTTCCCGTTGAATTTCGCGCACGGCGTTACGAATCGATACGTCCCAGGAACGAGCGGTTCGGTTTTCGGCTTGTTGTTTAATGAGGTGAATCAGGAGAACGACGGCATAGCTGCGAATCGTCTTGACAATGCCTTTTCTTCCCATTTCCTCTAATTCTTCAACGATTTCGAGCGATCCGGTAATGTCTCCACCTAACAGTCTTTGCTTGAGTTCGAGTAGTTCTTCCATCGCCAAACACCTCATTCCTTTGTTGAAATTTAATTTTCAGGAGGGTCGAACACCACTTGTCTGAGTTTTCCATGACAGGACTCGAGGCGAGATATGGCGAAGCGAACTTTAAAACGCGATCGACCATCCTTGTTTCGACACTTGCTGGCGAGTGTACGTCACCGAATGCACCTCGTCGTCGCGATCGTTCACCAAAATAATCGAACCACCGCGATTCGATAACTGTGCCGTACCTGCATCGAGGACAACGCGAACCGTCTCGCCACCGGGAACCGTTAAACTTGTAATGCTATGCTGGCGGCCGAGGCGATCGCGAATTCCCCAACCAGACAAATCCACCGTATCCGGCGACAAATTCAACAGCGTTACCGTTTCGTGTCCCGCTTCTTTTCCCGCAGGATTGACGTTCGCCGCCACGATTTTCACACTTCCTAACACCGCCACGCCTGGAAACTCCACCGACTCCGACGGCAGTTCGACAACTTCCTCGTCGCGATCGCTCTCGGTAAAATAAAATCGCGTCAACACGGGGAGATGGTCGCTAATTTTCGATCGCAACTGTTCCCGCAACGACTGCGATACCCCATTTTCCAGCAACAGGTTCCAGTTAATGACTTTCGATCGCTCCTGTAACGTCTCCACACCTTCGACTTGAGACGTCACCGCAATAAAATCTAACCGAGAACTGTACCCGCTAGAGAAAAAGTGACTTCCTTCGCTGTCGTGGTTCCAGTTCGCAAAACGAAGCTGTCCCGCCGCTTCCAAATTCCGCAACACTTCCCATTCCGACTGAAACGGTGAAGCGTTCCAATCTCCCGCGATAATGACATCCTCATCCACTGCTTCGTTTTGCAGCCACTCCGCCAGCAACTTCGCCGCCGCCGTCCGCTGTTCCTCGCTGCGATGTCCCCGACGAGAATCCCGCTGCGACTTCAAATGAACCCCCACCAGATGAAAGTCAAACGGCGGTTCGGGACTTCCCGGTGCAGACAAGGCTACAAACCGCGTCTGGAGGGGATAGCGGGGAAAAACGGGTTTGCGAACTCGTCCCACTTGCACCGTCGGCGAATCTTCTGCAAACAGTTCCTCGGGTTCGGTGGTGGCGCGAACCCACTCCGTATCGTACAGGAACGCCACGCGAATATCGCCGCCGCTTAAGCCGTAGATGGTTTCGTAAAATCCCGCTCCCCGTTGGGTGAGTTCGTCGGCGATTCCGTCGAGAGAGCCTTCGGCGACTTCTTGCAATACGAAGATATCGGCGTTCAGTTCCTCGAAAATCTGGCGAACGATGCGAACTCGTTCGGGGTCGAGATCATTAAAGAAGCGGACGTTCCAGGTAATAATATCGAGATATTCGTCGCTGCCTTGGTAGACGTCGGGGACGAAATCTTGTAAAGCCTGAGAAATACGATCGATCGACACGGCAACGACTCCAGCAGCGATGGTAACTTATTCGGAACTTACACGTTCACTCTAACAGAGTTTTGTAAGATAATTAAAGGGGATGCGATCGCTCAAAAATATCGATTTTTTTAAAATAAATAATATTTAAATTTTAAAATATCTTTTGAACTGCAAGGTGTATTTTCGATTGATATTAAACTATTTTAACATATTTTTAATAGCTCAGAAATTTTATGAGCAATAAATAAAATAGATTTAAAAATCAACAAAATATGGTGCTTTTTATAGTAGAGAAGCAAGTGCCAGATTCTACGATTGCTCTCTAGTAAATTTAAAAGAAGGGCCTCATCGGCCACAAAAAACGATATCCGTGAATTTGCGTAAAACAATATGTTAGAATCGCGGATGACAATTATAAACTACCTGAATTATACTTCATAATGATAAAAAACAAATTGCTATTGATTTTTGCGAAATTGTTTGCAAACATTACAAATGCAACTCATCTAACGTGACTTTATGTCACTCCAGTCCTGAGTCAGAGATAAAAAACATGAAGCGACGGAATGTTCTGTTTTATAGCCTTCTATTTCTTTCTGGATATGTAGTGGCTTGCGAAAGCTCTGGGGAACAGCAAACAACCTACAGTACCAGCAAGCCAGATATCTTAAGGTTTGCGGTCACCGATGTAACCGGACTAGAACGATTACAGCAAGAATACGGGACTTTTCAGGAAGCTCTGGTAGACGTTCTCGAGATCGAGGTCGAATTATTTCCCGTCGAGAACTTTGTCGCCGCCGCACCAGCTATGCTATCGAACCAGCTAGATCTCGCGTTTGCCGGGCCGTCAGAGTATCTCGTCCTGAACGCCAGAGCCAAAGCCGTTCCCGTCGTCGCCGTAACCCGGCCGACGTATTACTCAGTCGTTGTTGTTCGTCACGATAGCAACATTAAATCCCTCACCGATTTAAAAGGAAAAAACGTCGCCATGCGAACCCCTGGCTCAACGGCCGGACATATTTATGCATCTAAATTCCTTCTCGATGCGGGTTTAGATCCAGTGTCGGATATTACGGTTCGGATGCTGGGAGACGAGGGACTCGACGCACTCGTCAACGGTGACGTAGATGCGTGGGTGACATCGAACAACATCTATCCTCGTCTTGTCCGAGAAGCGGGTTTATCAGAACGCGACGTACCAATTCTCGTGGAAGGGGAACCCCTACCGAGTGATGTTTTTGTGGCTAATGTCAATCTCGCTCCAGAATTTCTTTCAGAAATGCGCGATCGAATGCTCGAACATCAAGATCGACTGTTAAATGCCTTGTTAGCCTCCCCCGTTAACGAAAAATACAGTGAGTCTGAGTTCGTTGCAGCAAGCGATGCAGACTACGACGAACTTCGCGAGATTTATCAAGCGATCGGTCAAGAAGCATTAATTCAATAGTTATCCATCTTCTCGATCTTTAAACTACTGTTTAAACGGAAGTACCCATAACTTTTATGCGAATTATGTGGAATATAATAAAGACTTCCAAACCTGGCGAACTATCGTCCCCGCAAATAGGTTGCAGCGATCGCATTCACTCTCGATCGCCATTGACGAGCGTTTCAATCTTGATGCAATATTTTAAATTTTGGGAAAAATCTTTACTCGATCGTCTGAGTGTCGGAAAAAAACTCAGCTACGGATATATGTTGGCAATTGGTATTGCCATTTCTGGAACGACTGTGGGATTGCTCGTGGGCAATTATTACGAATGGCAGGCGCACACACTTTTAGAATTGAGCGACGAGCAGCAATATCAAATTAAAGACCTCGAGCAAGATGTGCTGAAGGTACGATCTCATCCTCTCGAATTGCTATCAGTGCTAAAAACTCCAATCTGGTTTCGTTACGAAGTCAGCCAATTTCACAACAATATCACTGAAGTCAAATCCAATCTATCTATACTTGAAACATTTGTAAATCAAAACGATGATTTTTTGGACGACGACGCGGAAATATTAAAGGTACTTGTACGAGATTACCATCGAGAGATTGACGCTTATGTACAATGGGTTAACAGTCTCCAGCAAAACGTAGCTCCAGATAGTTTAGACCCTAAACCTTATGAGATTGCTCGGACAGAATTTGTAAAAACACTGACTGAAAAAGAAGCCACTGAGTTACGTGTTGGTTTCGAGCGACTGTCAGAACGGCTTACGCGCATCGAACAGCAGTCTCAGCGGAGTATGGAGCGAGCCAAAATACAGCACACTCGCGCCGCGAATTTTAAAACTGGAGCGATCGCTTTAAGCATGATACTTTCGGCGGCGATTTCTGCATTTCTTGCTACACGAACGAGTCGAGCGATCGCGAATCCTGTTCTCAGCGTAACGAACGTGGCAAAACAGGTTACAGAAGACGCTAACTTTACACTTCAAGCTCCCGTCACCACTCGAGACGAAATCGGTTCGTTAGCCAAATCGCTCAACCAACTCATTCAGTGGGTTGGACATTATACTGAGGAGTTAGAAGCTGCACGGGATAACTTAGAAGAACGGGTAGCCGAACGAACCCAGGAATTGCAAGACACGCTCAAAGAACTCCAACAAACGCAAATGCAACTCGTCCAAAACGAGAAAATGTCGAGTTTGGGGCAAATGGTTGCAGGTGTCGCTCACGAAATCAACAACCCCGTGAACTTTATTTATGGAAATTTAACTCACGCAGATGAGTATACTCAAGATTTATTAGAATTAATTCAACTCTATCAAAAATACTATCCCAATCCAGAATTTGAAATCCAAGATAAAATCGAGGAAATTGAGTTAGATTTTCTGACAGAGGATCTGATCGAGCTACACAGGTCAATGCGGGTTGGAGCCGAACGCATTCGAGAAATCGTCAAGTCTTTGCGCGTGTTTTCTCGTTTAGACGAATCAGAAATTAAGGAGATCGATCTTCACGAAGGAATTGATAGCACGCTAACCATCCTGTTTAACCATTTAAAGCCCAAAACCCATCGACCCGAAATTCAAATTGTCAAACAATACGGCGAACTCCCACTTCTCAAATGTTATGCCGGACAACTCAATCAAGTTTTTATGAATATTTTGAGCAATGCGATCGATGCGTTAGACGAAAAATTCGATCGCCATTATGAAAACGCTCCCAACACCGAACTACAAAACGGTGACGATCCCCCCTTAACGATTCAAATTCAAACACGCCTTATCGACAGCGATCGCATTGAAGTCCGAATCGCAGATAACGCCTTGGGAATTCCCGAATCTGTAAAAAATTACTTGTTCGATCCCTTCTTCACCACCAAACCCATTGGCAAAGGGACAGGATTGGGACTTTCGATATCCCATCAGATTGTCACCCAAAAACATCGTGGAAAACTGGAATGCCTTTCAACCGTTGGGAAAGGCACAGAATTTATCATACAAATTCCTTGCCACTTCGAGAACAAAACGGTCGATCGCACGGCCAAAACTTCTTAAAATATAAAACCGTAGTTTCAACCCAACGCGATCGTGACCCAAACCATTTACCCCGGTGAAGTCTTCACCAACACCGCCGACTTTGACAGTGGAATTCGCCAACTGCTGCCTCGCTACGACGAAATGCTCGAGGCCGTAACGACCTGCGTTCCCAGCAATTGCCAAACCGTACTCGATCTCGGTTGCGGCACCGGAGAACTGAGCCTCAAAATCCTCCAACACTGTCCCAAGGCGCAAGTTCTCGCCGTGGATTACTCGCCGCGAATGGTGGAATTTGCCCGCGCCAAAGTCACCGGTGCCGGATACGGCGATCGCTGGCACGCCATCTACGGAGATTTCGGCGATCTCGCCACGCCAACCCAGGACAAACACACCATTCAAAGCACCCAAGCCTGTGTTTCGTCTCTGGCGATTCACCACCTCAGCGACGAGATGAAACTGACGCTGTTTCAGTGGATTGCGTCGATTCTCGAACCCGGTGGCTGTTTCTGGAACGTCGATCCCGTGTTACCGGAGACGCCGCAACTGGCAGAAGTCTACAAAACTGTTCGCGAAAAGTGGGCCGCACAACAAGGAACGACGCTCGAAGCAGTACGAGCAAAAATCGGTATCAGCCAGCCTCAAGGCCATTCAGGACAAGATCGCCTGGCCACCCTCGAGGCACACTTGGAGATGTTGAAAAGTGCCGGATTCGATGCGATCGCCGTTCCCTGGAAATATTACGGGTTCGCCATCTTTGGCGGCTATGTCGGGAGAGGATGAGGTGACGAGATAGGGAAAGGGGGAGATACTGTTACCTGTCCTCACTGCTCGCGGTGAAAAGATGCGAGTATTACCATGAAAAGTAATGCTGCTTTTGCGTTCAAATCCCTGTCATCTTAGGTTTTTGGCACATTACGATCGTTAGAACGCAGCATTACCCCGATTTTTTCTGTTTTTTTCACCCTCACACGCCTACATACCGATCGAGGTACTCGTGCGATCGAGAGAGCAAGATCGTACAAGTTGTTTCACCTGATGGATGTTATCGTCATATTGGCGATCGAGAGTCCAAATAATTTTTTTTGAAAACGCTCGATTTCTCGTTCGTCGAACTCCTATGAGAGATGACTGAAACCCATATTAGAGTCTCTTGGACTTATGTTAAAGAAATAGGGAGATTACGATAGCTACTCCACAGCAATCGACTTGTATTCCTCGCACCACTGGGCTTCTGTCACACATAACCAAAATTTATCATCGCAAGCCATACCCAAATAAACCATCCGCAGCACGTAAACTTGAAAACTCTTGACAACAGTGTTTCAAGCGATCGGGTGCGATCTTGGGTTGGAATCGTGCAGCCAAGTTTTAAGGAACCTTCAGAGTGTCCAGTTCGGCAAAGCCTGGAAAATTAGTCCTACAACCATTTGGGATAGAGCTATGTTTAGGCAGAAAAGGTTTTCCATAACGCTGACAAATCAAACACAAACAAATTCGATCTCTACTCAGATTAATAACAGCACATCGAAGTTAATTGAGTATTTTGACAGGTCGAAGAAAATTGTCGAGCGTCTTGAAAATTCAAGCAACATTCATATAGCCACATTAGGACCTAAAGGAACTAGCAGTGAGGCCGCAGCGTGTTATTTGTTAAAAACTTTGAAAAAAACACCGACGAGCTACTTGCTGTTTTCTTCGTATGAAGAGGCTTGTGATAATCTTTCAATCGGGCCGTCAAACCTGTTGCTGGTCGCGAATGCTTATAAGGCGATCGATAAGATTTACATGAACGCAAATCTCAAACTTTTACTGAGTTTCATGTGGGAAACGCCATTATATGGATTGGCTAAGAAAAAAGAGAGTCAACTTGTAGACGATCGCCCTTTGAAAATTGCAACTCATCATGCTCCATCCAGTTTGATTCCCTGGTTCAGTGATAAGGTCGTCAAAAGTTACAAAATCGTTGAAGTTAATTCGACCAGTGAAGCAGCAATCCAAGTAATAAAAGGAGAATCGGATTTGTGTTTGACTAATATGAATGCCGTCGATCGATATGGTCTAGAATTTATGTCCAGACTGCGACCGATTTGTATGCTTTGGTCGGTGTTTGCTCTCAGAAAAAACCAAGAAGACAACTTTTTGTGCGATTTAGATTTAATCTGATAAACTCAAATATTGCAAATTTATATATAATAAATTTGTGATTTTAAAAGATTGTGGAGTGCGATCGAAATTATTTTAACCTTCTTTCTTGACAATCTTGTCTTGTTTGAGTTAACGTTCGATCGAGCCTCAAAAACTGTTGAGTTTCAACTTCATTTCGATATTTGGCTTGTTTTTTAAAAAATAAAACATGGAGATCGAAAATATGAAAATAGAACCATCTAAAACCAAATGTGTGACTATTGTAGATGCCGATCTACCTACGGGATTGATTGCAAATACAGCCGCCGTTTTGTCTCTAACCTTAGGAGCTAAAATAGAAGGCATTATTGGCTCAGATCTCTACGATATGTCAGGTCGTATTCACGTTGGTATAACAACCGTTCCCATTCCTATTTTGAAAGCCGATCGAGAGCAAATCAAAGAAATCAGAAATAAGCTTTATGAAGAAGATTTTCTCGATTTTTTTGTAGTGGACTTTTCTGACGTCGCTCAAAGTACAAAAAACTACGAAGACTATAGCCAAAAGATATCGCAACATCCCACTGAAGAATTACGCTACTTGGGGATTGCAGTATTAGGAAACAAAAAGAAAGTCAGTAAACTGACTGGAAATATGCCTCTTTTAAGATGACAGCTCGAAAAGCAAGTGTACTTAACTCATGAATAAATTACATCAAACGATCGTCATCGAATCTGGCACGTTTCTGAGAGGCAGCGATGACTCGCCAGAAGAGCAACCCAAAAAAAATGTAACGCTAGACTCTTTTGCGATCGATATTACACCTGTAACGAATCGACAATTTCGCACCTTTATCGAAAAAGGAGGTTATCAAAATTCAAAATACTGGACTTCTAAAGGATGGGAATATATTCAAAAAAATAAAATCAGTATGCCTAACTACTGGTTGGATAGCAACTGGAATCAAGATGATTTTCCGGTAACGGGTGTAAGTTGGTGGGAGGCTCTAGCCTATGCAAAATTCGTCGAAAAAACCTTACCGACAGAAGCTCAATGGGAATATGTTTGTAAAGGAAAACAGGGTTATGTTTATCCTTGGGGTAACGAACTTCCAACCTTAGAATATGCTAATTTTGCCATAGATTGCGATCCAGAAGAACTCGATCGAAAAGCGACATCAGTGTACGCTCATCCCAAAAATAAATCGGATTTTGGATGTTTGGATTTAGTTGGTAATTTAGCTGAATGGTGTCTTGACAATGCGTCAATAAATTATGACTGGGATTTGACAGGACACAATCCAATTTTTTGGACTAAAGAAGAAGAAGACCACATCGTTAAAGGAGGATGTGGATTACACAATGAAGAATTTTTGAGATGTGCTAGTCGTGATTACTATCCAGCATCTCTCAGAGATAACCTCGTCGGCTTTCGATGTGTAATTAATGAAATTACCAAGTTTTAACTATGAGCAGTCTAATTCCAACAAAAAATTTACATCGCAAACCTTCTTCCTTACGATACTATCAAGATGGCCCCCCAACGTCGATCGATTTAAAAACTTGGAGATTACAGATAACGGGTCTCGTTCAAAAACCAGTGGCGCTTTCTTATACGGATATCTTAAAGTTGCCTCAAGTTGAAGAAAATCGTCGTATGGTTTGTGTTTGTAATTGGAGTATTCGGAGAACTTGGCAAGGGGTTCTTTTGTCTGAAGTCATCGAAATTGCTGGTGTATTAGAGCCAGAAAAACTTTTTTTAAAACAAACGAGTATAGGAACACCGGAAAAGGGAGTTTACGAAGCTACAATTCCTTTAGAAAGTGCAATAAATAGGCGAGCGATGTTAATTCACTCAGTTGATGGTCAAGTTCTACCGATAGAACAAGGGTATCCATTAAGACTATTGGATTTTGGATTGTATGGATATAAAAATGTCAAAGGGTTATCTAAATTAGAAGTGACTACAGAATATGAGTTGGGAGAATGGGAGCGTAAAGCAGGTTACAACATTAATGGAATTATTAAACCGAAGAAATATTGGATAGTCGATCTAGCCAAATGGCATTTTACACCTCAAGAAGGTGAAATAAAAGAATTTTGACTGGGTGCATCTCAAATTCATAGGAGACAAGCTTCCGTACTCGATAGTGCTACGCATCGATCGACGCTTTTCAAGCGGCTGTTGGTTTCCACTCCGTTCCACCCGTGGACGGCAGCGTTGCCGAAGTCCAGCCTACCCAGAGCTTTGTGTTTTTTTCATCCATTGAGATGCACTCTTTTAACTTAACCTAATTTGTAATTGTAATTTCAGATCGTGATTTACTTCAAGGTTTTGAGTGTTTTGTTTATTGCTTTTTTGATAAAATTAATAAACAAACCAAAAGTCACCAATAAACAAAACTGTTTAAAATTATTTTGTTTGTTTTTTGTGTTGATAGTTTAAAAAAGTTGTGTTAATTTAAATCTAAAATCAGAACACAGCGATCGGAGGTTAATCAATAAATATGAAATCTTTTTAATTTCGTCCTCAAAAGGAATTAATGTTCCTATCGATGATTTGGGTCTTCTGGGTTTGTGATGAGAACTGTATCCTAGACTACATAAAATTCAAGCTGCAATCGCTGAAACCCTTGGTATCACGTTATCTCGACACAAAAAATCACCGTATATCCCGAAGACCCGATGATTTTTTACTCTTTTGTTTGTAGAAATTAAAACAACTAGCAATTTAGGAGCTTTTGTATGTACGGTATACATCCAACCCCCACTCAAACCTCTCTCGATTTCGGACAAGCTTTTCGGAACTTGCTAAGTCTACCTCCTCACGAGCAGTTTGAGGCAGCAGCTAAGCTACGTTCGATTTTTAATATTCCTGCCCAAAAAGAGGAGTGGAATACTCAGTTTAACGGAGATTCTTTATTTGCTGCTTGGACGCGTTGTACGTTAATGCACCAACTTTACACCAGCAATGCTCTTATTTTGAGAAATTGGTTGCAAAGCCGTCGTCAGTGGCGAGTCATAGACATTGGGGGAGGAGATGGAAGACTTTGGTCTTACGTGCTGAACTTAGAAGATGAAGGAGAATTAGTGGTCGTAGATCCTGCTTCGGAAGTTCACGAGCAGGTTCGTCAGAAACTGCCACCTGGCGTTTCCCTAGTTTCAATTCAAGCGCCAGTCGAAACCGTAGAGCTTGGAGAAGCAGATGCAGTCGTATGCAGTTTGATTCTTCACCATGTAGCTGGTATGGATGCTAACGAACGCAGAAATCATGGTCTTGAAGGGTCTGGCAAACTCGAGATCCTTCAAGAGATCGCAAAGGCACTCAAGCCTCGACAAGGATTGGGAATTCTTAACGAAGCTGATTTTTACTCGGATTTGGGTCTACCTTCTGGACATCCCCTTTTAGTCAATAATTTAATAGAAGCTTACGTGCGGCGTGTTGGATTTTCTCTTCTCTTAGATGCTGAGGCAATTCAAGACGATGGTGATGGAATGGCCGAACGTTGGTACAGCATTATTAATCAGTGGTGCCTAGGACAACTAGATAAGGCTTATTCTCCTGTCGCTGAAAGATATGACTACTTTTTGGATCTTCCTCGGTGGTTGGCATCCATCGATCGAGCAGGACTTAAAACGATCGATCGCAAATGCACTGATAATTTTGGTATTTTTTATCAATACATTCTCAAAAGTAAAGAATATTGATTCACTGATATTAAAATAAATCAGTGAGTCAAAAAGAAACTATAGCAATCCTAGATGCGTCGTGAAAAGATCGAGATGCCTAAACCCTTGTCATCGCTAGATCGAGAATCCACAAGTGATTTAGGATTGCTATGTTGTTGTTCTAGGTTGAATTGACTGGAGTTTATTGTTTTATGCCGAATCAACAAGCCGTTGTAAATTTCTGGAATTGCGAAACCCTCGGAACTGTAGAACTTTTAAAAGCGTCCTATAAGTCTCGCCGGTTCCCTCCACATCTACATGAAGAATTTTGTATTGGGATTATGGAGCGAGGAAAAGCTGACCTAAACTATCGAGGAACTTATTATCCTGTATCTGAAGGTTCCATCATTATATTACACTGTGGAGAAGTTCACTCAAATGAGAATGTTGAGGGTGCTTACAAAATGTTATATCTCAAAGCAAATTCAGTCGAACGTATTATATCAGAGCTAGTCGATCGAGAACGAGGAATTCCATTTATTGAAAGACCGATTTTTAATGATGTAAAGCTTTACCAACTTATTCAGCAGCTCCATAAAAGCCTAGATTGCGGAAGTATCAAAACTCAGCAAGAAATATTAATTCGTAATACTTTCTCTTTTTTGTTTTCAAAATATGCCGATCCTCACGTAATTCATTCATCCTTTGGTCTCGAACACAAAGCGGTCAAGCAAGTTAAAGAGTATATCAACTCTTTTTATTTTTGGAATATTTCTTTAGATGAAGTTTCCAAGTTGACTCACTTGAGTCCTTTTTATTTATCTCGTGTTTTTAGGAAAGAACTAGGTTTATCGATTCACGCTTATCTCATTCAAGTTCGCATTCATCGTGCGAAAAATCTTCTCTCGGCAGGATGTTCGGCTTCCGATGTGGCGGCTCAAACTGGATTTGTAGATAACAGCCATTTAACTCGACATTTTAAACGGTTGGTTGGGGTAACGCCAAGGCAGTATATTCAAGAAAAAAATACTTAACTTAAAGGGAGTGCCTCAGTGTTAGAAAACTGAAGTACTCCCGGTCGTTCTGCACTCTAATAATACTGACCAGTTACAATCCTTTCGTGGCAAAGATTCACAAACCAAAGGGGTGCATCTCAAAAATGTAAATTCATCGGATACAAGCTGATCTACTCGAACCATCGGCTGTTGGGTTCCACTACGTTCCACCCGTGGACGGCAGCGTTGCCGAAGTCCAACCTACCCAGATCTTCGTATTTTTACATCCATTGAGATGCACCCGACCAAAGTAGTATTAACTCCTCATTACTCCCCTCGGTCGATCTAAGATCCCGATTCCAAACGTTTACGCCATTCTTCGTCAATTTTATCGGACTGCTCGAACTCCTGTTGTAGCAAATCTTTTTCTGTCGTGTACGCCAAATCTTCCTGAGATACTGCGGTTTCTGCGGCGAATTGACGGGCGTAATCTAACTTGGGTTGAAGTTGAGGTTTCGCGCGATCGAACGCTAAAGCTCGAGCTTTGCGATCTTCGTTGCGATCGCCGATGCGGCTGTTGCGCCACTGTATCCAAAAATAGCGAATTAAAGGAACTGCTAAAAACGCCGTACCGTAGGCTAACAAAATGCCGTAAATCGAGGCGACAAACGCCACGAGTCCGCCGAGTTCGGCCACCAAGGCTCGATCTTGCAATAACGACCCCAACATTAACGCGCCGATGATATTGAGGGCGCCGAGTCCCGTCGAGAGCAAGATTTGACCCGAACTGGCGCGGCTGAACTGCCAGGGACGCTCTTGTAAGTACGGTTCGACAGACTGAGGCGATCGCTGTTTCGCCGTGACTTGGAGTTCGGGGAAGCGATACACCAATTGTCCCTCGGGACTGACTTCCGGGTAGCCGTCGAACTTCGCCAACACTGGCAGCATATAGTCTTCCGTTTCGCGATCGAACTGACTGCCCAAATCGTCGAGATAAGGAGCGATCTGTTCGGCGACGACGACACCTCGATGGTTGCGAACGACCGTCGCGATGTCTTGCCAGCGACGTTCTTCTAAATCTGCGTTGGGATTTCCATCGCCGAAAAGGAACGAAAACACCGCTTCGAGAAAGTTGAGATCGGAGTCTTTCTCGGAGCGTTTCGAGGGTTTCGTGCGTTGCATCGTCCGTTGAGAACGATACGCTGCCGGATCGTAAAACCAGAACCAATCCCAAATCCAAAATCGCGGTACGAACAGCCAACCGCCGCCACCCCCCCCGCGATCGCTACTTCCGCCACCGCCACCGTCACCGTCGCGACTCGAACTGGCGGCAAAGGCGAGAACGGCGATCGTCACGAAAATCAGCACGATCGACAAAATCAGCAGAGTTCCGAAAGAAATGCGAATCAGATAAAACAACACGCGCCAGATTTTTTCCCACCAGGCTTGAAGGCGCAGGCGAAAAAATTTGTTGCGGAGTACGGCGCGGAGGTTTTTCGGAAATTGATAG
This sequence comes from Geitlerinema sp. CS-897, assembly GCF_028368005.1. Classification (NCBI taxonomy): domain Bacteria; kingdom Bacillati; phylum Cyanobacteriota; class Cyanophyceae; order Geitlerinematales; family Geitlerinemataceae; genus Geitlerinema; species Geitlerinema sp. CS-897. The sequence goes on from NZ_JAQNCQ010000138.1 coordinate 40,977, forward strand.
ACGATATCTCCGGTTTCAGCGACCTGTAGGTGTCCCCCCACGTCCGAGGCGAGGGCGAGGAGTCCCTGTTGCGCGAAGTTAACCTCGAGTCCGGCTTGGCTGGCTACGTCGCCAACGGTGGCGCGGTAGTTCAGTTGCTCGACAGCATCGATAATTTGGGGATTGGGAGCCATAACGCAGTAGTGAGGGGGAGCGTGAAACCTCTTACCGATCGTTATAGCAAATTCCCGAGGCGGCGCGACGGTGATGGAGGTTCGGGTTTTGGGAAAGGGATCGGGGAAGCCCCGCACACTACCCGTTAGGGATTCTGCTGTGAACTCAGCGACTCGCCGAACGTCCGAACGGTAGCTGTGGGGACGGTTGCCTCGCCCTAAGATATTGGACTTTGGGGATCTCGATTAATTCACGATCGATCGCGTATTTTTTCAATGTCGTCTAATCCAGTTCACTCCTCGATCGCCAACGCTAACTGATAAAGCTGACGGCGAGACAACTGAGACGATCGCGCCAACTCTCGACTGGCTTGGGAACGCGACAACCCCGACGCCATTAACTGCTGTAACTCGGCTTTCAACGCCTCTTCCGATAACACCATCCCTTCTGCACTCGCCCCCGCCACGACGATCGTATATTCCCCTTTCGGTTCTCGTTCCCGATAGAGATCGATCGCCTCGGCTAACGTTCCCCGCCAAATCTCCTCGAACCGCTTCGTCAACTCTCGCCCCAAGGCGATCGCCCTGGAATTCCCCAACCCCGACGCCAAATCCTCCAACGTTTCCCGCAATCGATGGGGGGCTTCGTAAAAAATCAGGGTTCGGATTTCTCCCGACAACTGTTCTAAGCGTTCTCGGCGTTCCTTCCCTTTCGTCGGTAAAAACCCCTCAAAGGTAAAGCGATCGCACTCAATACCGGAAACGCTTACCGCCGTAATGCTGGCACTCACCCCCGGAATCGGCACCACGGGAACCCCCGCTTCCGCACAGGCTTTCACTAACTCGTATCCGGGATCGGAAATTCCCGGCATTCCCGCATCCGTCACCAGCGCGATCGCCTCTCCCCGGTGCAGGCGATCGAGGAGTTCTGGAATTCGCTGCGAGCGATTGTGGTGATGGTAAGCAATCTGAGGCGTCGCAATCTGGAAATGTTGCAACAACTTCCCCGTATGGCGCGTATCCTCAGCGGCGATGACGTCGGCAGCGTTCAGCGTCGCCACCGCACGAAATGTCATATCGTCCAGATTTCCGATGGGGGTTCCGACAACGTATAGCGTTCCCGGTTGAAGGGGGTTTGACTCGATCGATGGCAGGGATTTCAAAAAAGATTTCCAAAAAGCTGTCTTCCGTTTCGATCTTGTGATATCTTGTTTGTGTTAGAATAGTCAACCCAAGTCGGGATGTAGCGCAGCTTGGTAGCGCACTTCGTTCGGGACGAAGGGGCCGCTGGTTCGAATCCAGTCATCCCGATTGAAAGAGGGCGGTGTAACGACCGCCCTTTTACCACATCTTCCTAATCGCCATCGGCTAAGACAGCGGATTGTGTTCGCTGAGAAGCTTCTCAATACGAGCTTCGTCGAGTCGGGACGTGATTCGCTTCGATTCGTGTAGATCGCGAGTCACTTTCGCGACGTTCAGTGTCGAACCGACGGAAAACAGCAGTCCCATCCCTAAAAAGGCTTTCTGCCAGCTATCGACCGGAAGATAGAAAATTCCGATCGACGTTACAGAAATGGATAGGACAAACGACATCCAGGTTTGGAAGATCCAGCCGCTACTGTGCAGTTTTGGGGTGTTTTCCATGTCTTTCATGGGAATCTTACCGCTATGGGGATATATTTTCCCTCAGCCTATCCGCAACCGATCTATTCCTTGCGGAATATGCGGACAGTTTACGAAGTGGTTCTCAAACTTCTCAGTGGTGTTACTTACACCATTTGAAAGATTGACAATCCTTTATCTAAAGTAAAAAAAAACTGGTGATTTCTGTAACGAATCGTGTCGAGAATTATCGTTGAGATTGCAAAAACTTAACGATGAAATCGAATCAAAAACTTAGCCGTCTCCGACAGTCCATAAGCTATACAGTGCGGGGATCGCGCGATATCGAGCCGTTTCAGGAAACGAAGCCTTTGACGAGCGATCGCTCGCTCGGGAGATCGAGATCACACTCTAAAGGTTATGTCGATCGCAGATTGGAGATAAAATTTATCGCATAGTGTTAGTGTTGCACGACGGGTCGGAATAAAACAATGAAATTTAACAAACTCGCGAAACTAATCCGCTTTTTACAAGACGATTTATCAGTTCCCACCACGGCGATCGATTTAGCCTTACGTCGCGGCGAAAACTCCCCCAATACCTTCTCAATGGTGTTGTGGCAGTACGGCTTGATTACGATCGACCAACTCGATCGCATCTTCGATTGGCTCGAAACCGCCTAAACTGAGTCTCCACGGAATTTTCAAACTATTTCCCTGCGAGACTTAGAAGGTGAGGAAGTTGAGACAACGCCACGTTTCCCCCAGTCACGATCGCGCCGACACGAGTGTTCGGCCTGACGATCGCGCCTTCGAGTAACGCCGCCGCCGCCAACGCCCCCGTCGGTTCGACAACAAGCTTCATTCGTTCCCACAGAAAAAACATCGATCTCGCGATCGCCCCTTCCGAGACGGCCGCCATTTCTGAAACTTGACATCCTCTCCCAGCAACCCTAATGGGTATGCAGGGAGATTCCTTGGGTCGCCCCAAAGATTTCCTGCTTCACAGCCCGCCAGCTAGACTGAGTGACCTCAGCCCCCGCCGCTTTGACTCCACAGGCATTTTCAATTCCCCGTTGCCCACGGGTAC
>NZ_JAQNCQ010000139.1:0-2645 GCF_028368005.1 Geitlerinema sp. CS-897
ATCACTGCCTGTAGCTGATGACGCTCTTCTGCTGTCAGGCGCACAATGTATTTTTTCTGCATGGGACTCCGGCTCGCTCCCTACAGATTACCTCAATACTCCCGTTAACCCTAATTCTTAGAGTTGACGCTGCACTAGCTAAACAACGATCTTTGCCAAAAAGCATTGCCCACCCGACAAGTTTAGGTGAACCCAAAACTCAAACATCACGACTTAGCAAACAAAACGCGCCAAATCACGACGCCCGTAATACTGAGATAGCCGATTACCGTCAGCCAATCGACCCAACTTCCTGAAATTGTCGTTTCGTCCATCACCACACCTCCGCTACAAGACAGTTTGTAATGCTTCAACCAACCGACGGCGGAAAAAGCGATCGTTCTCTTCGTACCACGATCGCCCCCGTTTTCCAAATTCTCGTCGCTGCGCCTCATCGTACCCCCAAACGGTTTCTAACGCTCGTTCCAGGGTCGATCGTGTCACCTGGTATTTCGTTCCCCACAGATGAGGTTCGGCGGTTGCGTACTCCACTAAAACCCCCCGTTCCGGCGTGACGATTTCGTTCATCGGGGGGGCGTCCGTCGTCACCGTCAGTCCCTCGCAACTCATGGCTTCTACCAAACGATGGCCGAATCCTTCCATTTGTGTCGGGTAAACGTGGATTCCGTGGTGGTTTTGATACGTGGCGAGGCTCTCTTCCGAGACGAGGCGATCGATATAGTCGATATTGTCCGCCCTCATGTCCGACGGCGGCGGTTGCTGTCGGACTAGCGTTAGCTTGGGGAAGTCGGAACGCGATCGCCACAGATCTAACAATACCGTCGTTCCCAGCCGAGAACTCGTCGTTCCCAAGTGGAAACAGCGATCGTAATTCGGCAAAATCTCGCGGCGACGGCGATCGAAACTGCTAAAACTTATAAACTCCGTCGGCGCAAAGGGGGAAAACACCATTTCAGCCAAGCGAGTTTTACACAAAATCGCGTCGAATTGCGATAAATAAGGTTTCCACTCCTGGCGAAACCATTCTTGATTGGGAATCAAACAGTTTTTCCGAGCGAAGGGAAGCCAGCGAGGAACGACATCTTCAATAAAGAGATTGATGTCGTAGCGGGGACGCTGGCGCAGCCATTGGCTGGCCTGTTGTTCGACCGCCGTGGTCACGCGACGGACTTTATGACGGAGGCTGGATTTTCCGACCGAATAGTGACTGACTGACCATCCCGCCGCTTCTAGAATCTCAGCGACGAGTTGCGTGTCTCGGGTCAATCCGGAACCGTTATCCCGAGCGATGAGGTTAGCCGCGATCGATCTTAACGCCATGTTTATCTTCCGAATCAGTGGGGCGAATCGGTTCTCAAAGCTGCGTGTTTATTATCGTCTACCGAGAGAGAGAATTTTGACGATGCGTTGGCGATCCCCGATCGCCGTCGATCTCTATCCGATAACCGACAGACACGGTAAGATTCGATCGACTACGATCGAACGAACGTACCATCACCCAATTACAACTCGGGACATATCTAGTTTTCTCTGCGAAGGATCGCACCTTCGCAGTTTGATTTGGAGAGCGACTGATGTTAGCAAACATCTCGAAGCCAGCTATCGGCGATAGTGCTGAAACCCTGGCCGACTGCGCGGGTGTCCTCCTGACGACTCGAAGTATCGTCTTGAGACACCTCCTCAAACAGAGCTGGATTTGGCAAGTTCCACCCGTCGGCCAGTGGGTCGTCCGACAGGCGCTGAGAACCGCGAAAACATCTGCCGATCGCGCCGTTCGGTGCGACTGTCGGCGATACGGCGAACTCGTGGAACTGGTTCGCGCCATCGTCTGCGATCGCGCCTTACTGCGACCCCTCGTCGAACGATATCCCAACATCGGACAGGTTGTCGAGCAACTCGATCGCGATCCCTGGCTAAAAGTAGAAATCGCCAGTTACTACGCCGACAAACTCCGAGAACTCGAACACCGCGAACGGGAATCGGTAACTTCCCGGTAGCGACGAGCCAGTTTGTGGGCTATCATTCAGGCACAGTCGCCCGCGCAACTCCCAACGCGCGATCGGCTTGTTTAGACGTTTTTCTCGCCCCTAAATCGATCGTGAACGACAGCTACGATTCCCTGTACGTCGGTCTCGTCCGCAACCTCGCCAAACGCAAGCGACAAGCTCTCTCTGAAGAACTCGGGACGCTCATCGACGCCATTCAAAACGAAGGCTACACCTTCGCCGACCTCATCGGCGCCACCCGCGACATCATCCGCCGTCAAAAGTCTGGAGGATACTGGGACGACTGTACGAACGATCTCGATCGCGCCTTCGAGTCAGCCCTGAAAGCCCAAGAAAGCCGTGAATCCCGCGATTTACGAGAGAGTACGACGCCCCGCGAGACGCGCACTGAAGACGATTGGCGCGAACGGGACAACCCGATCACCGGTTAACAATGGGTTTGAAGCCCCGCCCATAAGCGGGCGGCTTTTCTTCCTGCAACCTGTCGATCCAGTCCTTTATCAATTGGGTCATTGTCTTTTCTCTCTGCTGGGCAATCCGCCTAAGCTTTTGAAGCCTAGAGACAGAGACCCTAATGCTCAACCGTTCTTTTGGCATAAATGTGTACCCGATGGCTATCCATCCATGCGATCGTAGGCA
>NZ_JAQNCQ010000140.1:0-11887 GCF_028368005.1 Geitlerinema sp. CS-897
CACGCTCAGATGGGGTAAGATGGTGATGGCTCATTGGTTCGATCTTCAATTAGGTAATTATTCATGAAAGATCGAAGTATAGCCGATGAGCCTTTATTCGTAAACCCACCGGTGTTGCATTTCATTTTTGAATCGGCGAATTGAGAAACGTTTTCTATTTTTCTAATATCTCCTTGAGGAGTTTCACCAAAATTTAAATAATAAGTCGTACAAGCTTTAGAATCAATTTCAGAGCTTAAAACACAATTATAATTCAATCCGAGTTCCTGGCAAGCAGCTTCCAAACCAAGCCGCATACCACCAATACCTGCAAATAAGTCTACAAAGTGTATCATTTCAAAAAATCTTGAATAAATTGAACGAGAGTTTTAAATTGTGTCTGAGTAAAAGCAACTGTACAATCGCTGTGTTGACAAATGGTCGAAATTGCAGATTTTCGTTGAAAGTTACCAGCCCCATCAATCACATAAGCAATTTTATTGCCTTGTCTATTCACGATCGCCCATTCTACTAACGGCTCTCAACCAGTAGACTCTAAAAGTTCGTATCGCACGATCGCCGATCGTGTCCTGTAAGCCGTTCCTCCCCATAGAAGCTCGTTCCGTCCTCAAAAGTGGGGTTATCTCCACTGCATTCGATCGCCCCCACTTCGTCAAAAACGATACATTAGTTATAGAACTGCAAGACTCCGTAACACAAACCACCACACTCGACCTGGGGGCGGAGGTGCAGTTCGCGATAGCTTAAACGCTACAAGGTCACACCAAGAGGTTGTATGGGTCGCAAATTATTTTCACAACTCAGTTCAAAACTCAAACCCATCTTAAAATCGCTGTTTTTAGCCGGACTCGTCGCCGTACTGTTCTTCTCCCACGTAGACGGCGCATTCGCCGCCCGTAGCGGCGGACGCATCGGCGGAGGGTCGTTCCGCGCCCCCACCCGCAGCTATAGCCCCCCCAGTAGCTCTTACGCCCCCTCTCGCGGTTATCCCGGTGGCGGCTTCGGCTTCCCCTTCCTGATTCCCTTCTTCGGCTTCGGGGGCGGTTTCGGCGGACTGTTCTCGCTGTTAATCGTCATCGCTTTCGCCAACTTCCTCGTCCGCAGTTTGCGCGGTATCGCAGACAGTGACGGCGGCGAAATGGAAGCCATGACGTCGAAGGTATCGGTGGCGAAGGTGCAAGTGGGATTGTTAGCGCAAGCCCGCGAGTTACAGTCGGAATTGGATAGTTTGGCGATGTCTGCGAACACTGAAACCGCAGTCGGACGCACGCAAGTTCTACAAGAAGCTTCGCTCGCTGTCTTGCGTCACCCGGAATACGTCGTTTACGCTCAGACGGACAACGATGTGACGACGATGAACGGTGCAGAAGCCAAGTTCAATCAATGGTCGCTCTCCGAACGCAGTAAGTTCGCTGAGGAAACTCTCTCGAACTATCAAAGTCAGTTGCGACAAGGGACGCCCTCGCTTCCTGGCGATGCTGAAGAGGGTGCGTTGGCGGAAACTCAAGCCCCTGGCGAGTACATCGTGGTGACGATTTTAGCTGGGGTTCAGGGGAATTTCCAACTTCCCAAGGTCGATAGTGCGGAGTCGCTGAACCAAGCGTTACGTCAGTTGGGCGGTGTTTCGAGCGATCGCCTGTTGGCGGTGGAAGTTCTCTGGACGCCTCAAGCTCAAGGGGATACGCTCTCCGCAGACGATTTGATGGCAGGATATCCGAAGTTACAAGTCCTGTAACGGCATTTTTCGAGAATTCTCGAGGCATTTTTCGAGAATTCTCGAACGGGGTGGACGCTGTCCGCCCTGTTTTTTATGGGAAGTTGCGGGGGAGGGTGCGATCGCTTTTTGTCAGCTAATTCCGAACGACCGGCGATCGCAACGGTTGATTTCCTGAAAATTGCCCCTCACCCCAACTCAGGCGAGCGAGCGTCAACTACTCTGGATTACCGATCTCGACAGTTCGATAGATCGGAACTGCATTTTGAGTTTTGGGAAAAACGATCAGATCGTAACGCCCCCTAGGAAAACCCCGATCGCCGCCCCCCAAAGTAAAGATAAAGCCATCGAGATCGTTGGGAATGGGAACGACTGAGTCAATTAAAACAATCGGCCCTTCTTGTAGGTTCGGATTTCCTTCAAGGTAGCGCCAAACCAGACGAAGATCGGTCGTTTCCTCGCTCTCCGTACTCGCAAATTTCATATCTACCGCAATTGCAGAGACGTTTTCTGAAAACGACTCGAGATCTGACGGACAAGTATCTTCCTCTGTGGCTTCACTGGGCGCTTCCTGCGATGCGTTTTCCCGAGACCCAATACAGGTACTTAAGTTGGTAATCTTAAGAGAAGACGGCGATAAGCTGGCAAGCTCGTCTAAATCGACCAGTTCTGGCCAAATTGAAAACTGAGTTGTGGTTTCTGGAACGAACAAATCCTCTGTGAGTGGCGATAACGTTACGGTGTAAGAACCGATACCGGCTGTCTCGAGTGGAAGTTCTAACTGAATGGGAGTGCCTTCTTTTACCGTGGCGTTCAATTCGGCGATCGATGTTTGCTTGTTGGGTTCGCTTTCGTAGGAAATCGCCACTTCAATTTCAGGTTCGCCTTCGGGGAGATCGTCGGGAAACTCTTCAGGAACGGCGGTTAAGTGGATAGAGTTGGGTTGGATGTACTGTTGTACGTTCTGCTCGCACTTCCCATCCTGGGGTTGAGAACAGAGTGCGATCGGCTCGAACTCTAAACGAGCCATACTACTACCGAGCGGTAGAGGGCTAAACAACAACACCACTAAAGCTAAAATAATACGTAATACGCGAGATTTTAAAAACGCCAGATTGGATTCAAATACTCCCTGAAGAGGAGGTAACAGGAGTAAAACCGCTACGAGAGCGATCGCCGCGCTGGGTATGGATTGCATTGCGATAAAGCCAACGACCATGATTATCGCAAAAGCGGTAAGAAACCATTGAATGAAGGTCAGCAAAATCCGCATAGCCGGAAATTTTCCTCATAAAAAAACTTAGTGTTGCTCGATTCTAAAATCGCAAAGCATTAGATTTGTATACTGTGGAATTTAATGAGTTAGATTGCATCGATCGCTCGATCTCCAATTCAATGGGAATGTCCTAAATCCGAGAACCTCTATTTTGGTTTTAAATAGAGCGAACAGCTCGAAGCTTCCATGCCACAGCATTGCATTTTTAGAGATCGTAGGACTTTGCGAGTCCGATCGGACTCGCTTGAATAACTACGTTCGACTGAACTCACTTTTCTACAGTATTCGTCAATTCTAATGGTATTCTGCACAGAAGTCTTTCACGAGGTCAATTCAATAGGTTTTCACGGCGATCGCTGACAAACCCTAGGATCGAACAGTAATTTCAAACCGTTCGACCTGTGCGATCGCTCTGAAAAATTGAAATTCCAAATTTTTTGACTATATTTTGACGTGAGTATGTATCTAAATAACGTGTAAAATATTAAAGAAAGCTCGATCGTTCGTGCGCCTCTTTTGCGAGTCAGACATTGGTGGAACGTTCGGCCAAGCTGAAACTCAAATACTACGAGCGAGCTATCCCATTACTCCGAATCGATGCCGAGTTCGCGAAGTTTTGCCGCTAAGCGATCGGCGCGTTGGCGTTCGGCTTCAGCCCGTTGGCGTTCGGCTTCGGCGCGTTGGCGTTCGGCTTCAGCCCGTTGGCGTTCGGCTTCGGCGCGTTGACTTTCTTCTTCGGCTCGCTGTTGCGCCGTTTCCGCTTCTTGTTGCGCCTTTTCGTCGGGACACAACACCAGGTTTCCTTCAGCGTCGTAAAACCGCAGCCAAAAGGTCTCGATGTGGAGAATCGAGCCTTCCCAAATTCCCAGCCATAGATTCAACTGAGAACACCACAACCAACCTCTCTCGTCGGATTCGAGTTCTTGATATCCCCCCGCATCGGTATCGAGATGCCAACCGCGTAAGGAGTTGCGATCGAACGGATCGAAGACAAAATAATCCGGCGTTCGGAAAGTCCGTTCGTAAATCTGTTTTTTCTCGTTTAAATCGAATTTGGCGGTACTCGGCGACATCAACTCGACGATGACATCGGGGTAACGTCCGTTTTCTTCCCAAATCACCCAACCTTGGCGATCGCGATTTTCTTCGACATCCAACACGGCGAAAAAGTCCGGCCCGCGAAAATCCCGATTTCTCGCTTGGCGACTGCTGTAGTAAATAAACATATTGCCGCCGACGAAGTAATCGTTGCGTTCCGCTAACGCTGAATCAGCGGACTCGATGAGGAGATTCATGGCGATGCGGTGGCGGTTGCTTTCCAAGGGTTCTCCGTCGTCGAAAATCAAGTCAGTCGGCGGCATGGGAGGTTCCCAGACTTCCGCTTCCGGCGTTTGGGGAACTGGTTCTGGGGCGAGTTCGGGGGACACGAGACGACCTCCCTGTTTGAGATGTTCTGGCTCGATTGTAGCGATGTTGGTTCTGTCGAAACCTGCGATGCAAGGCTTCTACAACAGAAAATCATATTTTTTGTCTATTACCATTCTTTATTTTATTTGTCAATAAGTCAATAAATTTAATTTAAAATCAAGTATTTATGCTTATCAGCGAAAGCGATCGCTCTAATTATAGATTTTTCTCTATGGATATTTACAAAGTTTTCCACTTTTAGCTATGATTGCAAACAATTAAGTTTTGCAACAGCATCGTTGCCGGAATTACTCGATCGACCCCAGAAAACGCGATCGAGGCGATTTCGCCTGCCTTCGATTTCTTGCGTTCGCTAGAGGTAACTGCATGAGTCACCTATTCAGCCAGAGTGCGTGGCTGCTTCCCTGCTACGCCCTTCTCGGCGCAATACTTGCGCTTCCCTGGTCGCCGGGATTCATCCGCAAAACCGGCCCCCGTCCGGCAGGTTACATCAACGCCATCATGACCTTTACAGCGTTCGGTCATAGCCTGCTGGCGTTAGTTGAAACCTGGAACCAACCTCCCCAAGCGCTTTCCTTTGCCTGGTTGAACGCACCGGGACTCAACATCAGCTTAGACTTAGAAATTTCCACCGTCGCCCTCGGTGCCTGCGTTCTCATCACCGGGTTGAACCTGCTGGCACAAATTTATGCGATCGCCTATCTCGAAATGGATTGGGGATGGGCGCGGTTCTACTCCCTCATGGGACTGTTCGAGGCGGGGATGTGCTTGCTGGTTCTGTGCAACTCCCTCTTTTTCAGCTATGTCGTCCTCGAAATCCTCACCCTGGGAACCTATCTCATCGTCGGGATTTGGTACAACCAATCTCTCGTGGTGACAGGTGCCAGAGATGCCTTCCTCACCAAACGGGTAGGCGACCTCATCCTATTAATGGCCGTGGTCGCACTGCTGCCCCTGTCGGGAACTTGGAACTTTACCGAACTGACCGCCTGGGCGAAAACGGCCGATCTCGACCCCACCTTAGCCACGTTGCTGGCATTGGCGTTGGTGTCCGGTCCGATTGCTAAATGCGCTCAGTTCCCCTTTCACCTTTGGCTGGACGAAGCGATGGAAGGTCCTTACCCGGCGACGATTCTGCGGAATACCATCATCGTGTCCACCGGGGCTTGGGTCCTGATTAAAGTGCAACCGATTCTCGCGTTGTCGCCGTTGGGGTCGAGTGTGGTGGTTGCGGTGGGGGCTGCGACTGCGGTGGGTGCGAGTCTGATTTCGATCGCACAAATCGACGTAAAACGGGTTTTGTCCTATCTCACCAGTGCCTACATGGGGTTGGTGTTCGTCGCCGTCGGTATCGGTGAAAACCACGCCGCCTTAGTGTTGCTGCTCACCTACGCCATTGCAATGGCGTTGATGGTGATGAGTACCGGAGGTGTCGTCCTCAACAACATTACACAAAACCTCACCCAGTACGGCGGTTTGTGGTCGCGCCGTCCCCTATCGGGAATTTCGTTAATCATCGCGGGTTTATCTCTAATTGCCATGCCGCCGTTGGGAGGCTTTTGGTCTCTCGTGGAAATTTCCGATGCCCTCTGGCAAAGTCGCCCCCTCTTGTTTGGCGTGGTGTTAGCGGTGAACGGCTTCGTGGCGTTCAGCGTGACGCGACTGTTCGGATTGATGTTCGGCGGAAAGCTGACGGACTTCACCCGACGTTCCCCCGAAGGCTTGTGGTTGCTGGTGTTGCCGATGATGTTGCTGGCGGGGTTTGCGTTGCATTTACCCCTGTTGTTGGCACAGTGGCAGTTGTTGCCGGATTGGGCGAGTTTAAATCGCTTCGTCGCGGTATTGATGACTTGGTCGAGTTTGGCGGGAATCGGCTTCGGCGCGTTGGTGTATCTCAATCCCAATTGGGAAAAACCCGTGCGACTCAATCCCCAAGCCCTGCAAGATTTCTTCGCCTACGACTTCTATACGCCACAGTTGTATAAAGCCACGGTGGTCTTTGCAGTCGATCGCATCTCCAAACTAATTTACTGGGTCGATCGCTACATCGTCGATGGCACCGTAAATCTCGTCGGTTTTGCCACCCTCTTCGGCGGCGAAAGTCTCAAATACAACACCACCGGACAATCTCAGTTTTACATTCTGTCGATCGTTCTCAGCGTTGCCGTCTTCGTGATTCTTGCTAGTTTCCCCTATCTCTCTCAATTCGCCACACTTTGGACGATGTTCTAACCCGCTATCTCCTTAACAAACCCTCTTTACAACAATCCTCACAACAATCCTTTTCCAAACCGCCAACAAACCGCCAACAGACAACGTTTAATTCTCAAACCCTCCTCGAACCCTTCTCGAATAATTCTCGAAACTCAACTGTTTTCGCGAACCCCTTGCTAATATGCTAAGCGCCCTCATTCTCGTTCCACTGGCGGCCGCCATCATCGTCGGCTTTACCAAATCGGGACAAACCGCCCGAACCCTCGCCCTTTCCACGGCAGGACTTCTCTTCGTGTGGACGCTGTGGTTGCTGTTCCAATTCGACCTCAGCGATACCGGATTACAATTTTCCGAATATCTTACCTGGGCCGAACCCATCGGCTTGAGTTACAGCCTGGGAACCGACGGCTTGTCCATGCCGTTGTTGATTCTCAACGCCCTCTTAACCGGCGTCGTCGTCTACAGCAGCAAAGCCAACACCCCCAGAGCTTCGCTGTATTACGCGCTGATTCTCCTCGTCAACGCGGGAGTGGCTGGCGCGTTTCTCGCCCAAAACCTGCTGCTGTTCGTTCTCTTCTTCGAGTTAGAACTGATTCCCGTGTACCTTCTCATCGCCATTTGGGGCGGCGAGAAACGGGGTTACGCGGCGATGAAGTTTCTGCTGTACACCGCCCTGTCAGGAATTCTGATTTTGGCAGCGTTTCTCGGTGTCGCTTGGCTGAGTGGAAGTTTCAGCTTCGACTACGACAGCATTTCCACCGAAAACTTACCCCTTCGCGCCCAGTTGATTCTGTTAACGGTGTTGTTGGTGGGATTGGGTATCAAAATTCCTTTGGTTCCCCTGCACACTTGGTCTCCCGACGCCTATGTGGAAGCTTCGCCTCCGGTAGCGATTCTCCTCGGTGGAATTCTGGCGAAACTGGGAACTTACGGACTGGTGCGGTTCGGATTGCAAATGTTCCCCAATACTTGGTCGGTTATTGCGCCGGGTTTGGCGTTAATCGGGGCGATTAGCGTCATGTACGGGTCGTTGAACGCGATCGCCCAAAACGATATCAAACGCATGGTGGCCTACAGTTCGATCGGTCACATGGGATACGTCCTCGTCGCCGCCGCCGCCGGAACGGACTTGAGCGTGTTAGGTGCAGTCGCGCAAATGGTCGCCCACGGCTTGATTCTGGCGTTACTGTTCAACCTCGTCGGCATCGTCGAAGACAAAGTGGGAACCCGAGAACTGCAACTGCTCAACGGTTTGATGAACCCCGTTCGCGGATTGCCCCTCGTCAGTGGGTTGTTGGTGATGGCGGGGATGGCCAGTGCGGGAATTCCCGGTTTGGTGGGATTTGCGGCGGAGTTTATCGTTTTCCAAGGCAGTTTCCCCATTTTTCCGATTCCGACTTTGGTTTGTATTCTCTCGTCCGGGTTGACGGCGGTGTATTTCGTGATTCTGCTCAACCGCACCTGTTTCGGTAAGTTGAACAACGAACTCGCCTATTACGATCGCCTGTCTTGGAGCGAACGGGTTCCGGCTTTAGTCTTATCGGCGATCGTTCTGTTTCTCGGCATTCAACCCAACTGGTTGATTCGTTGGATGGAACCCACCGCAACTATGTTAGCTTCGACCCTCCAACCCACTCAAGAAATCGTCGCCCAGAACGTGACTCAGCGTTAAGCACGTTTCCCCTCCTCCCCAGTCGTCCACAGAAACTCGCGTCATGGTTCGAGCAATTCCCAAACCCAAAACTCCGATTCCGCCGTCTAATCACGAATTCGCCGAGGTGATTCATCGCCTCGAAGCGGGGGGGTCTATGCTTCCCGACACCCCGGAAAACTTGATGCAAATCATCGGTATTTATAAAGCCTATGCCGTGCCGATGGATTTCTACTGGCGGGATTTGCTTTACATTGCCGAACGGGTGTTTCTCAACCCACTCCCGGCCTTCAAATATTTCTTACCGAAAGAGTATTTGGACTTACACAACCACTACGCTGGAGACACCGCCGATTTGCGAATTTGGCGGGGGGAAGCCACAGCACACCCGGAACTGTTGGAGTTCATGAAACGGGGCGAAACCCAAAAAATGCCCAAGCTGCTGCATCATTTGTGGCACGATCGCGTCAATATGGAATTCGCCGAAGCCTGTATGCGGGCGATGTTATGGCATCAAGGCATGGGGGGACGGTTTAACGATTACTTGGAAAGCGAGGAGTACGTCGCCAATGCCGATCGCGCCATCAAAGCCTATTTTAAAGGCAATCCGGTGATGTTGGGGCTGCACCAACTCTTCCCCGAAATGTTTCTCGAACAAGTGCGTCAACTGTCCTATTACGCCAATTTGGGGCTGTTTTGGGAAGTGATGGCGCCAGTGTTCTTTGAGATGTCCGACCTGTACGATGAAGGGAAAATGACTACAGTTCCCGAGGCGATGGATTTCTTGGTCAACGGCATTTTTGCCATCGCCGGACGCCCGATTTACCACCACGTTTATATCGGCGACGAGTGTTACGAAATTATTCCGAAATCCCAAGGGTTTACCTGGTTGTACGAGGCGGCGTTACCTTACGTTGAGGCGGTGTTTTACCGAACTGCACCGTTCCGAGGTACGAAGTCTTACAACGCGCAAGCGGGGCAGGTCCCGGACGAACAGAAGGATTTCCATTACGGCATTTTATACGCGGATGTTTTTCCGGTGGGAAGTGCGGGAATTCCGCCGACATTGTTAATGCAAGATATGTTGCATTTTCTGCCACCTTATTTGACGGAATACTATCAGAAACACTGTCGCGGTGAAGATGATATATTGATTCAGTTGGGGATTACGTTCCAGCGATCGATGTATAACGTTACGTCGGCGGTGATTCAGGCGTTGCGTCAGGCGTTGTTGTATCCCCTCGACGACCCCAATCCGAAGCATTTGATGAAAAATCGCGCGTTTTTTGAGGCGCAAATGGATCGGTTTTTACGTCCCGAGGCGCGATTGCGAGATATTCAATCTCGGGATTATCGTTAGCAGTTTGGTTTTCGAGTCGTTTAAATTCAGGGTAGGCAATAAAATTGCCTGCTCTTTTTTATTCAAGAGGTCTGCCAAAATCTCGAACTGGAATTTGTCTTTCAAACGAACGATCTTCTTCGAGTTTCGGTTCGTTAGATTCTGGCGTAACGTCCGGTGTCGGGGGCGGATTCAACTGAGCGTCCCAATCGGCGATGAGCCGTTGCGCTTCCGGGTAGGCTTCGCTAAACGACGGCACTCGTTCGGCGATGGACATGGCGCCGAAAAGGTCGTAAGTGGCGCGATCGCGGGCTAAATCGACGATCTGCCAACTCCAATCGCGAATCGCACCGTCTGCGTCGCCCCGCCAACTGCCATAGGACGAAATTCCGTTGGCCGTGCGGATTGCGGCTTCTAAAGCTTCTGGGGAACCGCCCTGGGCGATGTCGTAGGCTTCGTCGAGAAGTTGACGATCGCGCGCCGTTCCCGACCACTGTGCGATCGCGGTTTGGGCGTCATTATAAAGAGGACTGCTCGAGGGAATTTGTTGTGCGGTGGCGATCGCGTCGTTGAGATTTCCGAGGTTGGCCAACTGTTGGGCGCGGTTGAGAATCGGTCGGTCTTCCCGTTCGGCGATCGCACTTTGCCACTGATAAACCCACTGTTGCGCCTCGTCGTGGAGGGCGCGATCGCCCCCGATCTGTCTGGCTTGGGCGACAGCAGCTTGATAATCTCCCTGCTGCGCTAATTCCTGGGCTTTCCGTAAAATCGGGCGATCTTCGGAGGTTTCGAGGCGATCGCGCCAACGGGCAATTTCCTGCTGGGCTTCATCGTAGAGCGGCGTCGAATTCGACACCAGTTCAGCTTGGGCGATGGCCGCAGTCAAATCCGCCACGCTACCCGTGCGTGCCGTGTTTCGCGCGCGATCGAGCAACGCCACTTGATCGATCGCCCGTTGCCACCGACCGATGAGCTGCTGGGCGTCGTTATATAAAGGACTATCGATGTCTAGCTTTTGCGCTTGGGCGATCGCATTTTCCAAATTCGTGACCGTCGGTTGCCACACCAAGAACCGCGCCCGTGCTAAGGTCACGAAATCTCGCGCTTCGTCCTTGAGTTGCGTACTCGCCGGAACCCGACGGGCGATGGAAATGGCTTCCGTGAGGTTTCGCGCCTCCAACGCCGCATCCGCCAAATCGAGAAGTTGTCGTCCGTAGTCTTCGAGGGCGTCTTGGGCGATGGGATAGGCGGGACTTTCCAAACCAATTTGTTCGGCTAAGGCGATCGCCTCGAGAACACCGTCTACATCGCCGCGATTGGCGAGGTTTTGCGCGTTCGCGAGTTTGTTAGTATCTTCGCGGGCTTGTTGGACGCGCTGGGTAATTTCTTGATATTTCGTCGTCGCCCAATATTGGTTGTCCACCTCCAACAAGTTCGTCGCTTCGCGAAATGCTTCCGTCCAGCGTCGGTTTTTCAAGTGAGTTTCGATCGCTTCGTAAATCGTTTCAGCTTCAGTCCAAACCTGTTTCCAAGACTCGATGCGAAGTTCGATGGTGCGTTCTAAGGTTTGTCGCGGTTGAGGCGGTAACGTATCGGTGGGAACGCGACGGGCGATGTCGATCGCTTCGACGAGTTCGCCGTTTTGAAAGGACGTTTCGGCTAAATCGAGCAAGTCTTGCGTCCACATTTCCAGATGCTGGTCGATGGTGGGGCGCAATCCGCGATCGACGGGAACGCTACTGACGAGTTCGATCGCCTCGAGTAAATCTTCTGGAGTTTTCTTATTCGCCGCCAGTTGTCCGCAGTAGAGGCGCATCGACGCCGAAGCAGTCGGCCAGAAAATCGACGGACAGTTGGGAACGGCGGGCAATCGCAACAACAAAGCCGTGGCTGTAATTGCAGTCCCGATAGTACCGAGGCCGAACAACACTGCCCAAACTTGCCACGGGGGAAGTTGCAACCGTCGTTTCCCAGATCTCGCCGCATGGGAAGATTTACGACGACGCCGCCGAGACGAGGGCGACGCTGTGGGTGTCGATTGCAAAGCAGATTGGGATTGCGACGCCGTTCGCTTCGGTACAGAGTCCTTATGGACGTTCTTTCGGTTCAACGGCACACCTCGATCTCTCCTCATCACCAATACCCCTGGTTTCTCACGCAGAGACACGATCGATATCGTAACATTGTGTCTCAGTTCGAGGAGCTTTTGGAGAGGGGGAGCAGGGAAGAGGGGGAGAGGGGGAGAGGGGATGAGGGGGAGCAAGG
>NZ_JAQNCQ010000141.1:0-4270 GCF_028368005.1 Geitlerinema sp. CS-897
AAAATGTAAATTCATCGAATTGGGCGCACTCAATTTCCAGATCCCCGGCATCTCCAAGATGCCGGGGATCTTATACCAGAAGTGCTAATCGGGAATTTTGCCACCCCAAACTGATGTTTTTGCAAAAGTGAGATGCACCCGATCGATTGAAGTTAAAACTCGCCAGAATTTCTATTTTTAACGATTCTAAAGTAATTTTAAGTAGAGCGATTGCGGTGTGTCTGTCCGTCGAGCTATATCAAAAGGCATAAATATCGAGCAAACAATTCAACTCGCGATCGCACCGTATTTAAACCTCTATCCAGTTTCAGATGTCCGAATTCCAACAACTTCCTATAGTAGAACGAGACTGACCTTACAACCTTTGAAAATCTCTAAAGACTCGTCAAAAAGAGGAGCAGCGATCGCTATGGATATCAGCACCGTTTGGGAAAAACTCGCTTGGAACCGAGGTGGAAAAATTCTGTACCTCGTCCTCGACGGCGTCGGCGGACTACCCGACCCCGATAAAGGCGGGACGGAACTACAAGTCGCCGAAACCCCCAACCTCGATCGCTTCGCCAAAGCCGCCAGTTGCGGACAACTCGAAATCGTCGGTCCGGGTATCACCCCCGGTAGCGGTCCGGGACACCTCGCCTTGTTCGGTTACGACCCGCTACAACACGACATCGGACGGGGCGTCCTCTCAGCATTGGGCAGCGATTTCGACCTCCAACCCAACGACATCGCCGCACGAGTCAACTTCGCGACAGTAGACGACGACGGCCGAGTGACCGATCGCCGCGCCGGACGCATCGACACGGAGACGAACCGACGCTTGTGCGACAAGATTTGCGATCGCGTGCGACTCGACGACTTCGAGGGTGAGTTTTTCTTCCAAACCGTCAGCGAACACCGCGCTGTCTTCGTCCTGCGAGGTCGAGGTCTCGACGGTAGACTACAAGATACCGACCCCCAAACCACCGGAACGACGCCGAATCCCCCACAACCGAAAAACGAAAACTCCCGCCAAACCGCCAAACTCGTCCAGTCGTTTCTGGAAAACGTTCGCGAGGTTCTCGCCGACGAACATCCCGCCAACGCAATTCTCATGCGCGGGTTTCAACGCTACGAACCCCTCCCATCTCTGCGCGATCGCTTCGGTTTGCGAGGAGTGTGCATTGCCGACTATCCCATGTATCGCGGTGTCAGTCGCCTGTTGGGAATGGATGTCGTTCCGCGACCCGGCGGTATGAAAGAGCGTTTCGAGGCGTTGCGATCGCACTACAGCGACGATTACGATTTCTACTTCCTCCACGTCAAGCACTCCGACAGTCGTGGCGAAGACGCAAACTTCGACGGTAAAGTCAACGTCATCGAAGAAGTCGATCGCCTTTTACCCCACGTCACCGACCTCGACGCCGACACCATCGCCATTACAGCCGACCACTCTACCCCAGCCGTTCTCGGCGGCCACAGTTGGCATCCCGTTCCCCTAGCCATTCGCGCGCGATCGGCCCGAGTCGATAACGTCTCGCGTTTTGATGAATACGCCTGTGCTAGCGGTGTATTGGGAACTCGTCCCGGTACGCACTTGATGGGTTTGGCACTCGCCCACGCCGGACGCCTCCAGAAGTTTGGAGCGTAATTTACAGTCGCCGTAGGGTGCGTGACTTGAAAAATAGGGTGGAACGCTTGAGAGCGATCGCTCTGTCACGCACCGCCAATGTACACCGCCAACATACAAGGGTGCGTGTCGATCGGTATAGAGTGCAGAGGGCAGAGTGTAGAGTGGGAATTCCTCTTTAACTCTTAACTCTTCCCTGAAAGAGGCGCACCACCCACATACAAGGGTACGTCACATTGGAAAACCGAAAAAGGAAACGGGAAATCTCCCGAACCTGACGTACCGAATTCTTTCCAGGTGGGAGGGAAAACCGATCGATGGGGTATCGACACACGCACAAAAAAACACCCGCTGGATGCGGGTGTATCGAACTCAATTGCGATGCAGGTTAAATCTGTTTCGAGTTATCTCTGTTCTCGACGTTCCACTTCAGCAGCTTGACACGATGGCGGTTTCTCTTAGCCTTCGGTGGTTTCTGCTTCGATTTGTTTCGGTTCTGGGGTGTCGAGTAAGTTGACTTTCACGACGCGATGAACGGCTTCAGGAGCTTTCGGTAACATCAGCGTCAAGATGCCATCTCGATATTCGGCTTTTACGTCGCTGTTGGTGATGGGTTCGGGTAAGTCGATCGTGCGGCGGAATTTACCGATCGGAAATTCGCTGTAAAAACGATGTTTGTCGTCTTTAGGTTCCCGTTTGCGATATTCACCGGCGATCGAGACTTTGTCGCGGGTGACTTCAATGTCGAGATCGTCGCGATCGATCGCTGGAACTAACGCCCGTAATAGAAACGCCTCGGGACGTTCTTCGAGTTCGACGGCGATCGACCAGTTTCGAGAATAATTTTCTCCAGAAACTTCGCTAAAAACGCGATTGAGTTGACGTTCGATGCGATCGAGTTCTTCAAAGGGATTGACGGTGTAGAATCGCATAACTGCCTCCTCTAATTTAGGCTGTGTTTCTCTCTCTATTAGCTGGTTTTCTGCGGACAGTTTTATTGTGCGATCGCACCGCTCGAAATGAAAATGCAGACAACCGTACTTTACTAGGAAACTTGCCGAAATTCGGTTCGCCTCACTCGAAATTCGGTTCTCCGAAATCTCAAAGTCCGTAGGGACAAATCTGACAGGCGCGTGCGGCGGCTTCGGGTGCGATTTCCGTCCGTCGTGCGTTGAAGCCGGGGCTTCCGTCGTAGTCGATATCGTCGTACAGCACTCCCAGCACGCACCGCCGAATCTCGAGGGCTTGTCGTCGGCTCCGAACGCCTTGACACGCCAACGCCGCAGATGACTGACTGACGATGGTGCGCTGGGTTTCAAAGCCCGGATCGCCGTTGTAGTCGATTTCGGTGTACAACAAGCCGTTGAGACAGCGTCTGACTACGTCTTCGCGGTTTTCGGCGAGGGTGGGAGAGATCGGGGTGAGGGGAATTCCAACAATCGTTAAAAGGACGAGGATGAAGCGTTGCATGGGGATCGAACTGGCCTTTGAGACGATTGACGTTTCGATCGCGTCAAAGGTTTCGTTCTGTTTGCGATCGCTTTCTACACTCGAGGCGATCGCTTAAAACAGCAACTCGAATTCTTGGCGAAGTCGGTTGTAATTGGCAACTCGTCCGACGACAATACAGTCATCTTCCGATTTTTGAAAGATCGTTTTCCAATGGCGAACTCGCTCTTCGCGTTCGAGCCAAAAATTGACGATCGCCCGGACGACTTCGTCCCAATCCCAATCGGGCTTTTCATGGACGAGATCCGTCGATCGCACGAATCCATCTAAGCTACAGTCGTAACTTCCGAGATAAGCTCGGCTGCGTTTGGGATTGTTTTCGTGTTCTTGTTGGTGGTTGAAAAAGTTTAAAACCGGGGTGACGGTCACGATTTCAAAGTCAAAGGTGTAGGTCATAGCCACGACAAAAACGAGACTGTGGAAACTGCGATCGCCAATATTTTAAAAGGAGCGATCGAGACCGTTGGACTTTAGCACTTCGAGACGGAGAGTGCTAACCTCAAAACAAAAAGGGTGCGAGTTTTCCTCACACCCCACTTATGGCACAGATTGACGTTTCCAAGCTTACGGGTTCGTTCGTACACGGTCTCGAAAATCCAATTTTCGATCGCTTTCTGCCATTGTACTCAGTCTCGCGATACGCAACTGTTTGCGAGCAACAGTTGTAAAAAAAATTTACGATTTCTAGTCGCTAAAATATAAAAATAAAATAAAAAACGTGGCGTTAACTGCCACGCTAAATTGACGCTCTCCCCCCAACCCTAGCGGGTATGGTCGGAGATTCCTGTTTCACTGGCTCATGCCTAGATAAACGAGCAAGCCCGAATACCCCCGGTCAGAACGCCTTCACAGGCTGTTTGTTTAACGTCCACGATGCGCCCCACCGCAGACATAAGCGAGAATCAAATTCTCTTGGCAACACCAACTGGCGATTTTGTGGTTTACCTCTACCACGGGTTTTTCGGGTGCTCCGAACCATACCCTTAGGATCTTAAAGACCGTTTCCGGTAAGGCAATTTTACCAGTTTGTTCGTTTCGGCGCTATCCCCTTCTCTCGCTATCGCATTGTTCGGGGGATGCACCGAAACTCACCGCCGCTTCACCACCAACCAAGCCTATTGGCTATGGTTGGAGCGCTGCGACGAATCTTGGTAG
>NZ_JAQNCQ010000142.1:0-19239 GCF_028368005.1 Geitlerinema sp. CS-897
CAGAATTGGAGGTTTCTCCATTAAAGACAAAGGTGTTTATCTTGCAAAGATTGGCGTTGTTAAGCCTGTCTGGTCAAGAGAGCTACCCGCAAGTCCTACCTCTGTAACTGTTATTAAGGACTGTGCTAACCGTTACTTCCTGAGCTTTGTCGTAGAGGTTGAGCCAATCAGTATTGATGCTAAAAACCAAAGCATTGGTATTGATTTAGGAATTAAAACTTTTGCTGTGATGAGTAATGGTGAAAAAACGGCAAGTCCTTGTTACAAGCATTTAGACCGCAAGCTTCGCAAACTTCAGCGCAAGTTAGCACGACAGCAGAAAGACTCAAAACGCAGAAACAAAACCCGTATTCAGATAGCCAAACTACACAATCAGATTGCAGACACTCGCCAAGACTTCCTACATAAACTATCAACCAAGGTCGTTAGTGAAAACCAAACTATCGTTTTGGAAGATTTGAACGTGTCAGGAATGGTTAAAAACCGTAAGTTGTCTAGAATTATCAGTCAACAAGGCTGGCGAGAGTTCAGGGTATTGGTTGAAGCAAAGTCTGAAAAGTACGGACGCAAGTTTGTAGTTATCGGACGTTGGGAACCCACCAGTCAAACCTGTTCTAATTGCGGTTATAGGTGGGAAAAAATTGATTTGTCTGTGCGGTCAGTGATTTGCCTAAATTGCGGTACAGAACACGACCGAGATGATAATGCGTCTAAAAATATAGAAATGGTCGGCATGGGGCATCGGCACGACCTTAAATGTACGTCGAGAGATGGTCAGACTACTTCGGTAGCACAACTCAATGAAGCGTAAAGAATCCCCACGCCTTCAGGCTGGGGAGTATGTCAAGGGCTTAATGCTGACGGCTTGCGAAGCCAGTGGCGATCGTGTCACCCTCGAAGTCGTAGACGACACCGTACCGACGATGAATCTTTCTAGCACTGCCTTCACCGTCCACACCGCCATCCCTAAGAAATATACTTGCGATGGAGACGATCTCTCTCCGCCGTTAAATTGGGATGCTCCCCCAGAGGGAACGCAAAGCCTCGCGTTAATCGTAGACGACCCGGACGCTCCGGTGGGAACCTTCGTGCATTGGGTGGTGTTCGATATTTCTCCCGAGACGAGACAGATTGCAGAGGGAAGAGCGCCCAGTTGCACGTTTGGTCAAAACGATTTTGGCAAGCAGAAGTACGGCGGCCCCTGTCCTCCTGGCGGTACGCACCGCTACTTTTTCAAACTGTACGCCCTCGATACGACGCTCGATTTGGAGGCGGGGGCGACGAAGGCGGACGTTCTCGAGGCGATGGAAGGTCACGTTCTCGCGCGAGGGGAACTCGTTGGAACTTATTCTCGCCAACGCTAAGTCGGACGGGACGACGACCGATCGCAAAACTGGATCGAAGCGGCGATCGCACCTCTACGGTTTCTCGTATGCTGCGGTTGGGGGCGTTCGCCGTTTGGCGGGTTGGGAAACTTCCCGCGCGATCGCAAACTTATGAAATTTTATTAAATATCGCGAAAATTAGTTGACAAATCTTTTTTTACGTATCTAGATTTCGCACTGTATTTTCCAGCGATCGCCCGATCTAAAGATTATCGTTTGAAGTCCTGAAAAAACGAGGTCGGCTCGGTAAAATGCAAAGCGTTTTCCTAACCTGCGAAACATTTTCGAGCAGTTTTTCATCTAATTGTAACGATAGCCCCTTCAATCTAAATCGCTCGATCGCGAACCGTCAAACGTCTGAAAAACTCAGATCGAACAGCCATTTTACCATCAAAAAACGACTTTTTTATGGGTATCGGCGTTTTCAAATCTCGATGGTTCTCTCCCACTTCTCCGTTTATCGTTCTCACAAAATCCTCCCATGAAACGCTTACGAAACCTTCTCTGCTTCCTTTTGGGAACGGCATTTTTCCTCAGCTTAAACCTATTTCTACCCAATATTCCTCTGTTTCTCCGAGGTGTTGTGGCCGCCACGCCAAGCGCACAGGCTCCGCAATTTTACCCGCGCAAATCCATTAGTTTGAAAACCTATCCGGTTTCAGAGGTTGCCACCGAAAAATCGCAAAAAGCCCTAAACCGCGATCGCCCCGAATCTAACACCGAACACCTCGCCCAGCGTCAAATCTTCCAAGAAAACGGGAGTCTCGACAACAGCGACGACGTCCTGCGCGATCGCAGTCGCTTCGACCTGTACAGCTTTGACGGACGAGCGGGTCAAGAAATTCGCATCCAACTCGAAAGCCGAGACTTCGACACCTATCTCATCCTCCTCGGACCAGACGATCGCCCCCTCGGAGAAAACGACGATCGCGCCCGCAACGATCCTAACGCCGAACTCACCGTCACCCTTCCTCGCACCGGAACCTATCGCATCGTCGCCAACGCCTTCGACGCCCGAGGACGGGGACGCTACACCCTCACCGTCTACGACTTAGGCGCAACCTCGCCCACCGCGAGCAAACCCGATCCCGCCAGGGTTTCCGCTCCCTCTAGCGGTTCGGTGTCGCTCACCCGAGAAGAAGAACTCCTCGCGCGAGGCGATCGCCTCTATCTCGAAGGAAACATCGCAGAAGCCCAACGTCTCTACCGACAAGTCAAACCGCCCTTTCCCCGCGAAGGCGAGCTTCAAGTCGTCGAGCCGATTACCGAAGAGGAACTGTCCCCCGCCGCACGCGTGTACTGGGATAACGTTCGGGACGGTTTAGCCAACGATCGCGAAACGCAAGTCGAATCCTCCCTCGAACTTCTGCTTCAAGAAGCCCCCGGATTCGCCCCCGCATACAAACTCATCGCCGAAGCTCTCCTTGAAGACGATCGCACCGAAGAAGCGATCGTCGTTCTCGAAGACGCTACGACGCAGTTTCCCCAATCCTACGAACTGGCGCGACTGTTAGCCGAAACCCTCCGCGACGACGGACAACGTCTCGAAGCGGCGATCGTCGCCCGCGAGTTCGCCATCGTTAACCCCGACCACCCGGAATCTGAAGAAATCCTAGAACTCTCCGATCGCTATCTCCGTAGCTTCCGGCGCAAACTCCGCGAAAACATCGCTCTGCGCGGTCTCGGAGGCTTAGCCGTCGGCGTCTTGACCGGACGTACCACTTCGACGATCTTCCAAGCCATTAACCTGGCTCAGTTGATGGTAGCTGGCGAGTCTCGCCTCGGCGAACAAGTGGCCGCCCAAGTCCGACAGGAACTTCCCATGCTGGACGACCCCGAGGTTCTCAGTTACGTCAACGACATCGGACAGGAGGTTGCTCAGTACATGGGACGGGACGAGTTCGATTACGAGTTTTACGTGGTTCGCGACGACACCCTTAACGCCTTCGCCCTTCCCGGCGGTAAAGTCTTCGTCCATACGGGAGCCATTCAAGCGGCGCGATCGGAAGCGGAACTGGCCGGACTTCTGGGACACGAAGTCGGTCACGCCGTCTTGTCCCACGGTTTCCAACGCATTGTCACCAACAACCTCCTCTCGAACCTCGCTCGCGAAATTCCCTTTGGCGACTTGTTAGGAACTCTCGTCAGCCTCGACTACAGCCGCAAACACGAGCGTCAGTCGGATATCTTAGGAACTCGCGTGATTAACAGTGCGGGATACGCCGCCGACGGCTTGCGTAACTTTATGGAAACGCTGCGCCAGGAACAACGAGGTCCGGTGATTCCCTATCTCTCGACGCACCCCGCCCCCGCCTCTCGCGTGCGTTATATGGAAGAGTTGATTCAACGTAACGGCTACGAACGTTATGCGTTTGAGGGAGTCGAACGATTAGCTGCTGTTAAAGCTCGGTTGTAATCGATTCTTGCCAAACTTTCAAAATTCGTCAAACTTGACGGTTCGGACGCGCTACGGTGCGTCCTTTTTTTGGCGGCTCGCTTCCAGTACAATGACCCCAAACGAGTCGGAACGATGCTTATGGCTTGGATCGATCGCGCCTGTCAGACGACGGTTGCTCTCATCTCGGTTTTGGGACTGTCCCCATCGATCGCCACCGCTCAACAGACGGATGTTATGTCAAGTCCTCCGGCGAAACCGAAGTTAGACTGTGCGGCGACTTCAACCGCCGCCGCCTACGGCCATTTTCCCTATCCCGAAGCATCCCAACGGGATCTCGTGTCCGTGGGAAACGGTCAATACTTACGCACTCCCGCCGCCGCCAGTTTCCTCGCCATGCAGCAAGCGGCCGCCCGCGAGGGGGTGCAGTTGGTTCCGCTTTCGGGATTTCGCGATCGCTCCACGCAACACAGCCTGTTTTTCGGCGGCGCCAGCCAACGGGGACAAAGTCTCCCCGAACGGGCGCGAGTCTCCGCACCACCGGGGTACAGCGAACACCACACAGGATATGCGATCGATATCGGCGACGCTAACGCCCCAGAATACGACGTTCACCCTCACTTTGAAATGTCGATGGCGGGATTGTGGCTCATCGTCCACGCCGGAGAATACGGGTTTGAAATGTCGTTTCCCCGCACGCATCCCTGTGTCAGTTACGAACCCTGGCATTGGCGTTGGGTGGGCGATGCAGACAGTCAAACCACATTTGCGACGGCGCGGGAGATGGTGAGATGAAGAGCAAGGGAGTAAGGGAGAAGGGGAGCAAGGGAGAAGGGGAGAGCTGACCTACGATCGTAATAGAAAGAGAAAGAACCGACAAAGAGAAAGCTGTAGACTCGTTTAGGAGAAGCCATGAAGTACAACTGAGCTTACCTCAAACAGTGGTCGCAAGAAGTCAGCCGTCATTTTCCGAATCTTTATCGAATTCTATTTTAGTACAAAAATGTCTTGTCACAATCTGTAAACGGAGAAACCCAATTTCGAGGTGTGGTGAGAAACGTTGGTGTTGCCGTTGTCTTGATGACGGGAATTGACGGGGAGCGATCGCCACAGTGTCGCCCCGGTGTGGGTAGGGGAAATTGCGAACGGGGCGATCGAAAAAGGGGCGATTTCTCTGGGGACGTTTACCCCCGATTTGGAGGTGGCGGAGGCGTCGGTGATGCCCCGGTTTGCGATTCCGCCGCTTCCGTTGCCCAGTCGGGACTTTTTGGGAAATGTTGTTGAGGAGGGGGAACGGTTTCCCGGGCCGTTTCAAAACTGGCCGGTGGAGGTGTCTGATTGAGGTCGTGAAATATCTATAGCAGAATCATTTGAGTTGTGAACGCCCTCTGTAGTTGGGATCGCCGTGCTACAGTACTTTCAGATTACAAGAATTCACGAATCAGTTGGGCTGGCTATATACTTAGTCAAAAGAATAGCCAGCGAAGAAAATCTCTACTGGCTTGCCATCTTTATAGACTATGATGTACCTTCCTTCTCCGCGCTCGATACTATCCCAAAAGGTTTCCCAGGAGTTCTCCTCACTCTCATACAGAAGAATCGACTCAATCATCTTATGTGTTGGCTCGGTTGTCTGAAATATTGCTTGTAACTCCTCATCCGATAACGGGCAGACAGAGGAGGTATTTTGCTCTTCAGACACGTGTAGAATGTCAAGAATTGACTGAGTCCCATCAGCTTCAGATGCTTCAAGAACTGCTTCCATTGCAGCTCGAACACTACCATGCGCTTTAATCAAATCATCTGCGGAAGGTCTAGGTTGATTTACAAAATTACTAAACTTCTCAAACTCTTCGGTTGATAAATATTCACGCAAGAGAGAGCTTGACTGACTCAATAAATAGCTCGAACCATAGCGTCCTGCTCGAAACTCTTGTTCTCTAAGAGCTTGAAGCACGGCATTAATATCTGCTTGATAAGTCGTGAAGTAATACCAAGGATGACCACCCATAAAGCCAAACTTTGCTCGCTACTGAAATCTATTTCATCAAACAATAACTATTTGTCTTCGTCACCATCGAAGTAAACGTCAACCTTGAGCATTAGGTGACGCTCTGAGAGTAATTGCAGTATGTCAGGTGTCAAATCAAGCTCGCGATTCCAGTTGTTAAGGTGAGCAGCAATTGTAAGCCAAATATCATATTTTGACGCGAGCATCTGCCATATCTTGAGATCGGGTGTACATTGTTGCAGGAGTTTGCGAATCTTTGGTTCGACGGGTTTTCGATTCCTCTCGCTCGTCAACCGCCATTTACCCCATTCAACAATTCGTGTCTTTCTCGACCGGCCGTTACCGACGGGATGTCGCTCGCCGGGGTTCCATGCCTTTGTTGGCTGAACACCCAGTAGTTCAGTAACTTCGTCGAGATCGAGAGTCTTAGAATAAACTGAGAGCGTCACGGATGTTTCGTCAAACTCGCCGCCGAGTTCGCCAATCCATACCACTTCGCAAACGGGTCTCTGTGGCGACACAATCTCGTTACCGTCAGCATCGAAGAAGCGGATACCCATTGCTTAACTACATGATTTATAGCAGTATAACGGTCTCAAAGTCAGGAACTTTAGGAAGCTACCATAATTGATAATTATATCAGAGTCGCCAAGAATGCTGTAACGTCCCCTACAACACCAAGTTAGACGACTTGCAACAGATTTTCCTAGACTTGCTCCACTCTGACAAACCCCAAGAACTCCATCTGCAATCACTGCAAAAACGGAAAATATATGGCTTCGTAGAAAACGCCCCTGTGGACTGTATCGTCTATAAAAATAAAAGTACTTCCTCCTCCACTGGGATGAGATGGCTTGAAATAAGTTTTTGTTAATGTCAGTGTTTCTTTCAGGAGAAGATTAATGAATATTTTCAGGGTACGACTTGCAGCATCAGTTTTAGGATTTTTAGAAATATATCCTTCAGGAAACCCGTCTCGTTCAAACGGTGGTCTGTAATTAAATGATATCAGTATAAACCCTTTGAACAATCCTCCTTGATATCCTCCCCTAAAATTGCTTAGATACTGGGGAATTGGATCGGCAACCCAACGTTTAAAGTAGCGAGGTGCGGCGTATCGATCGCCAAAGGGAAGTTTGTTTATAATGTGTAGCATTTGATTGACTTAGGTTGAATATCAAAAAACAAAGTTGGTAAATAAAATCCTGTGCTGCATATCAATTAAAATATTGGTTTTTATTTGTCATAAAATTTTGAATTTATGATAAAATATCTAATTATATAAAACCAGATTATTCTACTGCATTGCCATCGAATGCACGCAAACAAAAACGATCTATTAACTCTGCTGTTGGCTCAAATGCTACACGAAAAGGACTTGGCGCTCGCTCTGGATTGGGATAAACAAATACAACGCTAGGACTTCCAAGTTCTTTTAGTAGTTGATACACAAGCTGAGCTTTATGATATGCGTTAGCAAACAAAAACATATTTTCTTCACCATAACGCTGATGCACGCCAATTAAATAAGAAATCTTGGCTTCTCGATCGCCTGATGGAAAAACTACTGCTGAAATTTCCCCCGTATTTTTCTGAATAAAGCCTTGTCCTGTCGTATAAGCTGGGTTTCCATCTGCATCCATTCCAGTCAAGTTGTGTTTTAGATAAAATGAGTTAATGAGTTGCGTTAGTTCAGGAGAGAGAAAGTATGTATGAGCTTTTGAGACCTCTCGACGAAGAGAAGTTGAGAGGTTATACTCATTAATTAAGCGGACTAAATACTTCTCAAATATGTCTGCTTTTCGGGCTTCATTGACCCAAAAGTGTTCGACAACTTCACCGTTTTTTACGATTCTTCTTCCAATATATTCTTCAAGAAATCCGAGAACTGCATAGATGGTTTTAGAGGCTGGCACATTGGGGGGTTTTTGCTCTTCGTTCATAATACTAACTGGCTCTCTGAGACGGGATACGATACTCGATCTTAAGCAAATGGTTGAATTTCTTGTATAATAATGCTTTCGGGAGCCACCACAGGAGAGTTTAGTAGAAATCCATTTTCAAGGGGTGTATCTCAATGGATGCAAAAATATGAATTTGGGGTAAGTTGGATAGATCGCTCGCGAAACCTAACAGCAGCTAAATCGAGTGCAAAAGCTGGTTTCTGATAAATTTACATTTTTGAGATGCACCCTTTTTAGAAGGTCTGACACTTATATAAAAATTCTAAGTTATCGCAGATGAGTTACCGATTAAAACTTTTATTTGAAGGTTAGATTGTCTCTCCAGATCCCCGGACTCTCTAAGATGCTGGGGATCTCGGGTGAGAATCGATAGAGATGAGATTGTTCCACAAGTCACTTAGGGTTGCTATACTTATTATAAATCAGCAATTCTCCAATTTTACCTCTTTTCGATCCAACTGAATTGATCGAACGTGACGCCCTAACTTTAACGATTTCATATCGAGGATCGCCGTATAACTCACGAATAAATGGAGCATTAGAATTGCTGACCAATACATGACAACCTCGATCTGATAACTCATCGCAGACTGACTTCAATCTCTTCTGCTCGATCTCGCCAAAACCATTAATACTATACCCGGTGAAAGATGAGGTGTCAGAGATGGGATGGTAGGGAGGATCGAAATAAACAAAAGCACCTTTCTTGGCTTTTGAGACTGATTCCTCAAAATCTCCTCGATCGATCGTCACCGATCTTTGATTGAGAAATGTGCTGACTGCTTTGATAACAGCAGGATCTGCGACAACAGGATTAGCATAGTCTCCATAGGGAACATTAAATTGCCCCTGGCTGTTAACACGGAACAATCCATTGAAACAGGTTTTGTTTAAATATATTATTCGTGCGGCTCGTTCGACAGACGATAATTTCTCGAAACCCGGCTGTCTGTCTCGACCGCGCAATTTATAGTAATACTCTTTTGAGTTATTGCGTTCGTGTTGCTTGCAAAGGTTTAGTAAGTCTTCAGGATTGTCTCTAATCGTCTTGTAGCAATTAATTAACTCGGAGTTCGTGTCATTAATTACAATGCTTTTTTTTGTGGGTTGAAGTGAGAACAGAACTGCACCCGCACCAACAAACGGTTCATAGTATTGAGTATACTTTCGTGGAATATACTTTTTGATAATTGGGATGAGTTGTCTCTTCCCTCCAGCCCATTTTAAAAATGGTTGAGCCAAGGGATTGTAGCTGTAAGCTTTTTTCTTTTGACGCTCTGGCGATCGTGCTAGACTTTGCTCTTGCATATCCGGCAACCTTGAAATTGTAACATCGAATTCTATTTTAGTACAAAAATGTCTTGTCACAATCTGTAAATAAAAAAAACAATTTCGAGGTGTGGTGAGAAACGTTGGTGTTGCCGTTGTCTTGGTGGCGGGAATTGACGGGGAGCGATCGCCTACCGACGATGTCGCTGCAAAATGGCATGAGTCACAACGGGCGTTCCCAAAGCAGCAGTGACGGCATTTAAGGGCAACACCACTTGACGACCGGGAAGTTGTGCCACCCAATCGGAATATAATGCCAGGGTTGCCCCCAATACAGTGACAGCTAACAACAAATGGCGCGTATCGGAGGTTTTTAAGAGGGCGCGACTGAGGTGGGGAACCGCGACCCCGAGAAAGGCGATCGGCCCGCAAAATGCTGTCACGCTTCCGGCTAACACCGCCGCACTGGTAATCGTCCAAAATTGCAACCACCGCATTCGCAACCCCAAGGTTCGCGCGGAAGTTTCGCCCAATAACAGTAAATTGAGGGGTTTCGCCAGCAAATACGCCACCAGCAACCCCAGACACACCGTCACGACGAAAGGGGTCATGCGATCCCAGGTGACGCCGCCGAAACTGCCGAACGTCCAGGTAATGTAAGATTGCATCTGTTCCGAGGAGCTGAAGTGCAATAATATTGTCACGATCGCGTTGGCGGCGTAACCGAACATCAACCCCAACAACAACAGCGTCTCTCGGTTGCGAACCCGTTGCGCGGTGAGGACGACGAGTCCCAACACCACCGCCGCACCGCCACTGGCTGACAGCATCCGTTCCCAACTTCCTGCACTTCCGACCAATACCACGAGTGCGACCCCCAAACTCGCACCGGAACTGATCCCCAGGACAAACGGCCCGGCGAGAGGGTTACCAAACAAGGTTTGCATTTGCAGCCCCGCGACGGACAAAGCCGCCCCCGCAACGATGGCGGTGATGGCTTTCGGGAGGCGAAAGGTCAGTACGATCGCTCGCCAAGTTTCTACTTCGGGATCGCCGCCGAGAAGGATGGTGACGATCTCTTTGAGGGGAATCGACACAGAACCCACTGACAAGTCGAGACTGACGGCGAGGAGAAACAGTCCCAGGAGTACCCACCACACGAGAAAGCGACGTGAAGGATGGTGAGGTTTCACGGCGATTCCCCCGATTCGAGGGGGACGCGAACGACTCGGCTGCGGTGGCTTCCGTCGGGATACAGTTCCAGCCAGCGAAAACCGGGATAGCGATCGCTTTGGCTGGGGTTTTCGGGTAACACTTGGGTACAAGTAGACGGGGTTCCGTAAAAGCGGACGTCGCCCCAGGTACGATCGATTTCGAGGTGAACGTGACCGAACACAACCAGTTTGACGCAATCGACGCGATCGAGAATTGCTAAAAAGTCAGTGGTATTAATGAGATCGATGGTATCGAGCCAGTCGATACCCGTCTCGACGGGATGGTGGTGTAAGGCGATCGCAGTGGGAACGTTCGAGGTGTTTAAGGTGGTTTCCAACGCCGCTAACGTTTGTTCTGAGAGACAACCTTCGCCGAATTTGGGATTTTCCATCGTCGAATCGAGTAAGATAAACCGCCAGTTGTCGAAGGTTAGGGCGTTGGGAGTCGTGAAAAGCGGCGATCGATTCAGGTGCGTTTTCAGGAGATCGACGCGATCGTGGTTGCCAGGAATGCAGTAGGTGGGAATTTGCAGCGGCGACACGAGATCGAACAGGCGATCGTAAGCTTTAGCGTCGCCGTTTTCGGCTAAATCTCCCGTTAGGAGTATTGCATCGGGATTTTCTAGTTTGACACGCTCTAAAATAGCTTTGAGACTGTGCCAAGGGGCAACGCCTCTCATGAGGGTATCGGGATCGGCAAACAGATGTGTATCGGTAATTTGAGCGATTTTCGTAACCATACTACGGCGAGTTGACCGACGGTCTCGATCGAGACGGGGAAGTTTTTTATTTTATCTCGATTTTTGGCGATCGCATATTTCACCAGCCCTTTTAAGCTGTTTGGTAAGTTGATGAAGTTTGGGAAAGGTGGACGATGCCCACCCTACCCGAGCTTAAATTTCTCCCGCATAATATCCCTGGCATCTTGGAGATGCCGGGGATCTGGAGAGATTCCAGTAAATTTCACATTTTTAAAAGAAGTTTACTGTATTTGAATCGGCAAAAGTACAGTTTTTTTATGAGTCGCCATCAATTTTTTCGTAATACACTTTTTCCGTATTCGGCAACAGTTCGGGATGAAAAATCGTTACGAGATCGGCTAAAATAACGTGCGGGTTTAACACGCCGCTTTCCCAGTAGTCGTTACCGCCGTATTCGTTGACTCGCGCCGTATAATTATAAATTTGTCCGGTTTGCCACGCCTCAAAATTTCGGTATCTCGGATCGTCGGCGATCGCGTCCTCTTTGGTGTCCCAGTTGCGATCGACGTTCAGCCAGAAATCTGCATCCGCCGCTACATCGTAGACGACTTCAAAATCCAGAGGAAGACTCGCCGTCGAATCGGTATCTTTCCACAAATAATCTGCCCCCGCGTCCTCTAAAAATTTGGCGACGTAACTTTCACCGCCGGGAACGAACCACGTTCCTTGATAGTTAAATTCAGTAAGCACGGTGGGGCGATCTTCGACAGTTTTTGTCAGTTCTGCAATACGGTTATAGTCACGTGCAATGTCTGAAAAAATTCGTTCTGCATCGGCTTCTCGGTTAAAAAATAACGCCGTAAATTTCAGCCATTCAGCACGTCCGAGGGGGGCATTTTCTAAATATTCAGAATTGACCGCTACGTCAAATCCTGCTTCGAGGAGCTTAGCATAACTTTCTGAGTCCGTGGCTTCGACTCCAAAGGTGACGATCAAATCGGGGTTTAAGGCTAAAATACCTTCGATGTCGATGGTGCGATTGTAGGCGACTTCGATGATATCCCCACTGTCAATGCGTTGTCGAATGCTGGGGGTACTCACGGTTTTGGCGTCTTGAACTCCCGTCAGGCGATCGACTAAGTTTAAGGCATCTAAATGAGATAAATAGGTCGTTGAAAGAGCGGCAACCGAACGAACTGGAATTTCGATAATTTCTGAATTTTTAAATTCTTCGGGGACTGGGGTTCCACATTGTACGAGAACGTATTGAAACGGCTCTTTTTCTAAGTTCCAAGGATCGCGAACGGTTACGACTTTATAGTTTTTGTGATAGTCTACTTCAAAACCCTTGGCATATTCGAGAGTCGCTTTATCTGGAAAATAATCGAGATCGGGGTTGTAGTCCGCAACGCAAGTTTTTCGGTCTTCCGATGTGCGATCGCTCGTTGAAGTTTCCGTTGCAGTCGGTGACGGTTCGACAGTTTTCAAGCATCCCACTAAGGACATGGAAAGCATCGAACCAAACACGATCCATCCGATCGATTGTTTCGTCGTTTTTGTCACAGTTTGTTGTCTCGTTGTTGTGTTGTGGGCGATCGCACGCTAAATCCTACAAAATTCGCACGGGTGCATCTCAAAAACTTAAATTCACCGGATACGAACTTCCACACTCAAGCAAGCGGCTGTTGGATTTCGCTGTGGCTCTCCCCAACGGTGCATCTCAAAAATGTAAGTTTATCAGATCGGGGTCTCTGCCGTGAATTGAGCTGTTGTTGGGTTTCGCGATCGCTTCACCCAAGTTACCCCAGAATCATAAGCCTTTATAAAAGTGAAATGCACCTAAAAATCAGACCTCGTATCCGACTTTTTCGAGGGTTTCTCCTGCCTCTTCCATGAACGCTTCTAACACCTCTTTCGGCATTTCATCCTTATAAGATCCGGCTTTTCCGCGACGGTTAAAAAACTTATCTTTCGGCCAGCCAGGATTGTTTAAACCAAACTTTTCTTCCTTTTTGCGAAGACTTTGAAACGATGCGGCTACTGTCACTTGTTCTAAAACGTCGCGACTGGCCTCGAAGTGGATAAACTCACACACTCGTTCGAGTTCGTCAACCGGACGCTCTAACATATCCTCGTAGCGAACGGTGATCGTATCAGCTTGGTGAGGATTTTTTAACCACGCTTCGACCTGATCGTGCCATTTACGATTTTGAAACAGTCCTTCTCCCGTTTTAACCATGTGGAGAAAATCGACAGATTCATTTTTGCTCGATCGCAAAGCTTGTAAAAAGCGATAGTACGAAACCATCACGTCTCGTCCGTCTCGCAACAAATAGATAACTTTTCGATACGTCGGTTGGGGGGGCAAATGAGACTTAAAAAACATCGGCGTACTGTAACGCCGATAATATCGTTTGTAATGAATGTCGGGAACTAAATCTTGAACGATCGCATCGGGAGCTTGAGCGGGATTGACACCGTAAACTAATCCCGTGATGAGATTTTGAAACCAGCTATTCCCCGATTTCGGATAGCCGACGATAAACACATCGTCTTCCGGTAAAAACTCACTGATGGGAACTGTTTCGGTATAAGCACGAATTTTCTGGTCGATCTTTTGACTGACCGCTGCTTTCAGCGGTTTGACCATTGGATCGATCCAAGTGGGTATAGTCACCATGGGCTTGGCTATCCGAGCAATATCATCCCGATTATACGCCACCCTCAAAAAGTGGCAAGAGCTTGCTCGAAGAATTTGCTACCATCGATCGCAGACCGATAAATCGGCGATCGCGACCTCAGTACGACCCAAAACGATCGCGTTGTCTCGACATCGAAACAATAGAAAAAACGCGAGCGATCGCGGCTTTTAAAACGCCTTGAAAAAAGTTGTCCTAGCGTTTCGTCGCTGGCCTCAGCCAACGCTTCTTTTCCTCGTATGCTAAACCTCCTCAACTCGTTAACGCGATGGCGAACGCGCCCGATTTGGGTCGGTCTCGCGGCCGCCTGTACTGTTATCGCGATCGCCCTTCACGCCTTCGACGTACAAATCCTTCCCCCCTCAACCGCCCCTCTGGCCGCCGTCCCGTCCGTCGAGGCCGCCCTTCCCAGCGATCCCGACATCGTCAACGTCACCCAAGCCCCCTACAACGCCAAAGGCGACGGCGTCAGCGACGATACCACCGCAATTCAACAAGCGATTTCCCAAAACCGAGGAAAACTCATCTACTTTCCCAACGGAACCTATCTCGTCCGCGATACGATTCACATCAGAGACGAGAACGGCCGACAGAAACGGTTTTTCCTGCAAGGTCAAAGCCAGCAAAACACGGCGATCCGACTGATCGATCGCGCCCCCGGTTTCCAAGAGCGATCGCAACCCAAACCCCTCCTCACCTTTTGGGAAGGACGAGTCGGCGACGCCACCGCCTTTCGCAACACCCTCAGCTACATCACCCTCGACACCGGCCGCAGCAATCCCGGTGCGATCGCCCTACGCTTTCGCGCCAACAACTACGGAAGCGTCCACCACGTTACCCTGCGAACCCCCGACCGACAAGGACGCTACGGTCTCGACCTCAGCCCCCCCCTCAACGGTCCTCTATTGGTCGATAACCTCGCCGTAGACGGCTTCGATATCGGAATTTACTTTACCGGCGCCCTTCACAGCGCCACCCTCTCTCGCATCGACCTCCGCCGCCAACGAGAATACGGAATTTACAACCGACGCCAAGTCCTCAACGTCGAAGACCTCACCAGTCGCAATCGCGTCCCCGCCCTCTATAACGATAGCGATGGCGAAGGGGGAAACGGTCACGGACTCGTAACGCTCGCGAACGCGACCCTCAACAGCGACGCTGCTTCCGAAGCGGCCGTCGTCAATTCCCGAGACGGAGGCTTGTACGTCCGCAACCTCACCAGTAACGGCTACCGTCGCGCCCTCTCCAGTACCGTGGACGACATCACCGCCACCGCCAACAGTCCCGTGGCCGAATTCGTCTCCCACCCGGTTTTGACCCTGTTTCCCAGTTCCGATACCGCCTTGAATCTCCCCATCGAACCCACGCCGGAAACGGTATGGGACGACCCCGCTGACTGGGTGAAAGCGGACGGAGACGCTAAAGACGATACCGCCGCCTTACAACGGGCGATCGATTCGGGAAAATCCACTGTCTACCTGACTCGCGCCGAATATACGATCGACGATACCATCGAAATTCGCGGGAACGTCCAGCGCATCGTGGGACTCGGGGCTACGAGAATTATGGCCGGCGAGGGACTCAAAAATACAAACCGCCCCGTCTTTCGCCTGGTTGACGGAACCGCCGATATCGTCAGCATCGAAGGGATGGAAGCCTATTTGCAATCGGCCTATTTCGTCGAACAAGCCTCGCCGCGAACTCTGGTATTGCGACATCTCGGCGCTGGAGGCTACCGCAACCGCGCCCCCGGAAGCCGCCTGTTTCTCGAAGATGTCGTCGGCGATCGCTTTGACTTCAGCAACCAACAGGTTTGGGGCCGTCAACTGGACGTGGAAGCCAAGCGGGAATCGGGGAAAACCAACATCCAAAACGACGGGGCGGACGTTTGGATTTTGGGGTTGAAAACGGAAGGAGACGTGGTGCTTATCGAGACGAAAAACGGCGGCCGCACGGAACTGCTGGGGGGATTTCTCTACGGACACCGGGATATTCCTGAAAATACCCCCGCGTTTCTCGATCGCGATTCCAGTCAATCCCTCGTCTTCGCGGGATATCACAGCGCCTTTCAACCTTACGTGCGCGAAATTCGCAACGGCGAAACTCGCGATCTCGACCTCGATGCCCTCTATCCTATGAAATACGGCAAAATGTCCCCTTTGTTCGTCGGCTCGCAACCATGAGCCAAAAAACGCGCCCAAAACTCAAACCCCCCGTCAAACCCAAAGGATACGTCACCACATCGACGCTAATTTTGGTGGCGTTCTCGACGGCGTTTTTTTCCCGAATTCTCGACAGTGCGGGCGCTCCTTCGACGATTAACTTTCTACATTTCGCCGCCGTTCCCTTCGCCTGTGTCGTCGCGTTACTTCAAACTCGCACTAAAAACCGCTATCAACTCACCATTACCTGGATGTTATTGGCGGGATTGTGGGCGCTTCTCAGCGTTATGTTCGCCAGTGCGATCGTTAACAATGCCGGAATTATTAACATTATTTTTAGCTTTTTGCTCCTGGGCGAACCGTTTTTAATGTTGTTGGCGTTGGTATGCGTTCCCCTATGCGAACGCAGCCTTCATAAATTCCGCGTTTGGCTGATTCGCTTCGGTTTCGCCAACCTGATTTTCGCTTACGGACAATGGTTTCTGTTCGTGATTTTGGGACGTCACCCCAAGCCGGGAAACCCTGATTACATCCAAGGGGTGTTTTATCATTCTGGCGCGGGTCACGTGGTCAGTGCTTCGGTGTCGATGACGTTTGGACTGTACTATCTCGTCAGCGCCAAAAGCGTTCCCCTCTGGATTCGCGTCGTCACCGCCCTGGCCACGTTTCAACATATGCTAATCGCCGACGCCAAACAGGTGTTGTTGGCATTTTTGGGAGGCGGTGCGTTGCTTCTGGTGACGAAGTTGAAAAATGTCGGTGAAGCGATTAAGTACATTGGTATTACGGTTATCTTTTTACTGGTGTTTGCTTGGTGCGTGGAAAACGTTCCCGCTTTTGGGGCGTTCCAAACCTGGGCGCGACCGGAAATTTACGGTCCCGACGGAGAAGCAACGCGATTGAAAACGGCGGCGATTCGGATTATTCCCACCCATTACGAGTCTTGGTTGAACTGGCTGTTTGGCTTGGGGCCCGGTCATACGGTGAGTCGCCTCGGGGGATGGATGTTAGCGGCTTACTGGCATTTGTTGGGACCGTTGGGGGCGACGCGACATATCGCTAGCGGTCAGGTGTGGGGTGCTGTCGGTGCGAGTTGGTTGGGAAATCAATCGAGTATGTTTTCGCCTCTGTTCGGTTGGGCGGGAATTTGGGGCGATTTGGGTTGGTTGGGACTGATCGCGTATTTGTATTTGGCTTGGGTGGTCTGGAATTACGTCGGGGTTGACGATCTCTCTCGCTTTTTTCTCTCGTCGGTCTTTATTTTTGGGTTGATTTTTTCGCAGATGGAAGAACCCGGATATATGTTGTTTGTAGCGATTATGGTGGCGCTGCGCTGGCAGGAAACGGAGAATAAAAAAGTGAAGCGACAGCGGGACTTGAACGAAGCAAAACGAGCGGCGAGGTTGGCGATCGCGCATTCAGAACGTTGAGTTGTGATTCGTTCGAGGCGATCGCCTTGACGGGATATATAGCAACCCTAAATCAGTCGTGTAACAAAATCGGGACAAAAAGGGAATCGGATTTTTTTGGTGTTTTAATTTTTGACGACTCATTTGGGACTGCGATATGACCTCGAGTATTGTGAAATAATAATGTTGTTGTGTTTTCTGTAAATAAAATATTGATTTTTTATTCAATAATAGAAATGTAAATCCTTAAAATAAAAGCAGACAGGGATGGGATCTTGTCGATCGACCTTCAGCGAAAAATCGAGGACGGCTTGCCAACTGCGGGTTTCTCAGACGGACTCGAGAGAGCAGAGAGAGAACGGCGTTCTGGGGGTGCGGGCATTTGACGGCTGGCGCGTCGTTGCAGTTGAGGGACGAGATCGAAGCGATCGACCAAATCCGAAACCACGTGGGGGTCGCTGGTGTAGAGTCCCACCTCTTCTTCGTCGTGGCTACAGAGCAAATGCCGTCCGCCGAGAAGCGCCCACTCGCGATCGCACGTGACCAGGCGATCGGCCGTTCCGAGGAGTTTGAGATCGAGGCGTTTGTAGCGTTTTTTCAGCCCGAGCAATTGGGGAAGCAACCGATAATGTCCTTGGGGGTCGCGGTCGATTTGATAGCGCCATCCACCGTCTTTGAGGGCGATCGGGCGAGAGGTTCCCCGAGCTTTACCGATATCGGCGCGGCGTCCCCACCCGATGCTGACAAAAAGATTTTGTTGCAGGGCTTCTTCTAACTGGGCTAAAAAGCGATCGCTGTGGGTTCCCTGGTGTTGCAGCCAAGGCGTCACGATCGCGACGTGTTCTTTGGCGGTTGTCAACGCCTGGTAGAGAAACTCCGACGCGTCGTCAGACACGAGACTGTAGGTATAAGGAAGTGCCGATTCCAGGCGGCGATCGATGCGCTCGAGCCAATGTCGAGCCGTGTGCGTCCGTAACTGCTTGACGGCCTTCGTCAACTGCTGGACTTGCGGCGTGATGAGGGTACTTTGACGGTCTAAGTTATCGACGCGCTGCGTCAAACCCTCGACCTGTTGGCGGAGCGGTGCGATCGCCGTTTCGACCGCGTCCGCAGAGGTTCTTACCGTGGTGCGATCGCGATCGACTCGCAACGTCTCGAAATCGCTCCGCAGGCGATCGAGAGACGAATTCGTGTGGTGACTGAGATTGTAAACCCCTTGGCGCACGATGGCGAAAGCTTCTTTAATTTTCTCGCGATCTTCTTCTGTAGCGGCGATCGCCTCAGTCTGACGTTGTTGAACCTCCATTAACGCTTCGCTCAAACGGGTCACACAGCGTTCGATATCTACAATGCGATCGGCGATCGGCAGGGTTTGTAGGGAACTTTGCACCGCCTGTAAATCCGATCGCAGTTGGTTCGTTTGGACTGTGGCGTTCGAGCTTTGCTCGCGAATGTGTTGGAGGCGGCGCGATCGATTGACAATATTAAACGACAGCGCGAAAACCGGGGGAACGATGGCAAATACCAGTTGTTGGAACACGATCGCCAGAGCGACGCCGCCTCCCGAGGCAATAATCGAGGCGGTTTCGGCAATTTCCGTCCACGGTCGAGCCGAATCCCGTTCGGCTCGGCGATCGAGATTGGGTAAGGGTATGGATTTTGCCATGTTGCTCTCCCCGCGCGTCTCGGGTGAATTATAGCAAATGCCGTTTCGAGAACTGTCGAGTTGGCGGGGTTGCAACCCGCACCAGATCTCCTCGGTCGATGGGGAGAAACTTTCCTCCACGATTTAGAAATTTGTATAGAAATATACAAAAAATCTTCCTCCCTACACCAAAACCCGAATACACTAGCGCAGCGTCAACTTTAAGAATTAGGGCTGACACTGCACTAGTGCAGCGTCAAAACTTAATTTTAGGGTAGACCGAGGCCAGCTTGCAGCGTGCGTCCTCTACCTTCATCTGCCAGTCAACCCCGCGCTGGGAATGGTTAATGTCGCTCGACCAAGCAGCGGTTTCCGCTCGTAACTG
>NZ_JAQNCQ010000143.1:0-13285 GCF_028368005.1 Geitlerinema sp. CS-897
GCGCGATCGACGTATCAACGGTGCGATCGAGATCTCGAGATGGAGGAGGTTCGGACGCGGAGATCGAGCCAAAGGCGATCGAATACACGAGGTTACACGCGAGGGCTACCGACAGCCATCGCCCGAACAGAAAGAGTTTACGAGTCATTGTGAAAACAAGACAACATCTCGATCTTTGACTTCGAGCGATCGCTCGAGTTTCGGTTCGAGGGTGAATACCGTAAGTTCCGGCCAACAGAACAACCGTCCGGGGAAATAGGTTCCCAAACCGCGATTGACATAGAGTAAGTTCTCGCCGACGCGGTGCAGTCCCAAGGCGTGTTCCCAATGCTCGACGACTTTCTTACATTCAGACAAATAAGGGACGAAGCGGCGCAGCGGTTTCGGGACGATTTTGCGCATGGGTTCGAGGGCTAACGCCAGCGGTCCGATACCGGGAACGACAATTTGTCCGCCGTGAGTATGTCCCGCAAGGATTAAGTCCGCTCGCCACTGTTGTAACACTTCAGCGCCATCGGGGTTGTGGCAGAGTACCAAACGCGGGATCTCCGAGGGAATCGAGGCAAACAGCGAGGCTGGCTTAAAATCCCGCGCCCAGAGATCCGGAAGTCCTACCAGGGCGACACTGTCACCGAAGGGATAGGCGACCTGGTTCCAGAGGACGTGGATACCGATACTTTCGAGGGCTTTCGTGACTACCGCTTTCGACCGCCGTCGGTACAAATCGTGATTTCCCAAAACGGCGTACACCCCAGCGCGACTTTCGAGGCGTTTGAGGTGTCGGACGAGTTCCCAAGCGGGTTCGGGATCGGTGGTCACGTAATCGCCCGTCAGGACGACGAGATCCGGTTCTTGCTCGTTACAAACAGAAATGGCGCGATCGAGCAGGCGATCGCTCAAACGCAGTCCATCATAGTGTAAATCTGACAGTTGGACGACGCGCATCCCGCGTAAGTGAGGGGGAAGAGCTTCGATGGCGATCGCCAGACGTTCGACCTGTAAAGGCCCAGAAAAAACGCTGTGCATTGCTTACCGCTCGACGCAAAAGACCGTTGACTAGATTCACTGTCCATTTTTGACAGCTCGACGACCATTTGCCAACCCCTTTTACAGTAAAAAGGGAAGAGGGAAGAGTGGGAGTGTCAATCCTCCCTGTTCGCTGAGGTTTCCCCATTTGAAATCTCAAATTCCAGCAGGGTTGTTGAGAAAAGATAACAGTATCCCCACAGACGCGATCGAACCGACACAATAGAGATCTAACGAGTTAAAAGGCTTCTTTCGGAAACTTTATGATAGATGCCCAAGAATTACTAGAACAATACGCTGCCGGACAACGGAACTTCCGCGATCTCGACTTGTTCCGAGCCGATCTCAACGGCGCAGACTTAAGCGGCGCAAGCTTTTTCCGTACGAACCTGTTTGGAGCAAACCTGTTTCGCGCCAACCTGCTGGGCGTGACACTGTTTAATGCCACTCTCATCGGCGTCAACCTGTATTGTGCGAACCTCAGCGGGGCGAACCTCAGCGGGGCGAACCTCAGCGGGGCGAACCTCAGCGGCGCCGACTTAAGCGGAGCGGATTTGAGCGGGGCAGACTTAGGCGGCGTCGATCTCAGCCACGCCAACTTAAGTTTTGCCGATTTGAGTCAGGCGAACCTGTTCCGCGCCAATCTCGTCGACGCGCAACTCGATCGAACCAATTTCAACGGGGCGGACTTACGGGAAGCGAACCTCAACGATACGTTGTTGAGTCAAGCCTTGGTGAACGCCGCGAAGTTCGTCCATACCATCGGACTCACCGCCGACACCGAGGAAGAGTTACGGCAACACGGCGCGATCGTCACCGCCTAACAGCCGACGTTCGAGGCGGCGAAACCCGCGAGATCGCCACAGCCACACGAAAAACTCTAGGGTTGACTTCGCCAAAGCTCCAGGGTTTTTCGTGTGACGCTCAATTAGAGAAACGGCCCAGACGAGCAGTCCGTTTCATCTCCTCATCACCTCACGGGTGACGGGTGACTGGCGACTGGCGACTGTAAAAAGCCTCCTCAACTCCGAATCCCTACGGGAGCGAACAAGAGAAAGCTTGCAGAAACGGTCAAAACGGCGGCGGTGTAAAAGACGATTTCCAAGCTAGAGCGATCGAGAACGACACCTAAGATAATTGGAGAGGCGAACTGACCGAGAAAACTGACCCCCGTTCCTACTGCGAGAACACTGGATTTTAACTCGAAGGGGGAAACGTTGGCCAGGGCATTGTAAAGGTTGGGGAGGACTAAACCGAAACCCACACCGAAGATAGTGGCGGCGACGATCGTTCCCCAAAAGTCATCGATCCAGGGAATCGAGGCTAAGGTGACCGCCATCAAACCGAATCCTAACGCTGTCGAGCGATCGAGTCCGATGAGTTTGGCGAGTGGCTTGGCACCGAACGCCGAAATCGCAGCGGCACCGAGGGCGCGGGCAGCTAACACCAAGCCGTTGAGACTCGGACTCAACCCCAACACGCGATCGAGATAAATCGGCGCGTAAATCACCACTGCGTACATCGCGATCGACGACAAACCCATTGTCAGTAACAACCGCATCGTTCTCGGACGTAGCAGCAAATCGAACAACTGACCCCCCAACGGCCTCGAGGCTTGCGGCTTCGGCGAGAGAACTTTTCCACCGAATACATAAATTGCCCAAATTGTCAAGGGAAATGCAATGCCGTTGAGATAAAAGGCATATCGCCAGTTTTCGTTACCCGCGACGCCGCCGAGAAGTGGATATACGATACCCGTCAGAGTCAAAACTGCCGTGGCCACACCGAGGATGCGGGTGCGAGCTTCACCCTCGTACATCCGCCCCAGCACCCCCAAACAGGAAGCGGCCAAACCCCCACAAGCCACGCCGAGGAGACCGCGCGTCGCCAGCAACGACCAAAACCCCGTCATCCAAGCACCCGCTACACCAAACACGCCGTAAAACAAAAGTGACGGTATGAGAACTCGGGACGGTCCGAACCTATCCGCCAGCAGTCCTAACAGCGGACTGAACAGAGCCAGCGTCAAACAGTGAAAGCTGCCCAACACGCCGCCCAGAGCCACATCGATCTCGAGTTGTGCCATGACATCGGGGAGAACTGGGGCGATGACGCCGCCAGACATGGTCGTCAGCGATCCTCCCGCCAGCACCACGGACAACTTAAACCACTCTGGGCGTAACTTTGCGTGCATAAGCGCTAAATTTGAAAACTTCTAGAACTCCAGTATGATGACATACTCGATCGCTCTGGTACGATCGAAACTTGGGGTGTTGGCGTCCCACATCTTCAGGAGGAAACATAGATGAAATTGGCGACGACATTAAGCGGTCAGACGGTGCAAAACCGAGTGCGCGACGTCGGGATTAACCCCGACCACTGGTATCCCCTCGGTTGGTCGAAGCGGTTTAAAACCGGTCAGGTGAAAGCCGTAACGGTATGGCAACAACCGATGGCGGTGTACCGAGACGAATCGGGTCAACTGTACGTGCTCGAAGATGCCTGTCCTCATAAAGGCGTCGAACTCCACCACGGAAAAGTTTCGGGTCGTCATTTGCTGTGTCCGTATCACGGGTGGGAGTTTAACGGAGACGGCGAATGCGTTAACATTCCCTATTTTCCTCCCAACAGCAAGCTTCCCTGTGCTAAAGCGCGAAGTTATCCGGTGCGCGAACAGTACGGTATTGCTTGGGTGTTTCCA
The DNA here is from genome assembly GCF_028368005.1 of Geitlerinema sp. CS-897. NCBI lineage: Bacteria > Bacillati > Cyanobacteriota > Cyanophyceae > Geitlerinematales > Geitlerinemataceae > Geitlerinema > Geitlerinema sp. CS-897. The sequence continues at coordinate 3,728 of NZ_JAQNCQ010000143.1, forward strand.
GGAAATCCCGAACTCGCTCACCGCTGCGATCCGCCAGAGGTTCCCGAATATGGTAACGACGATTGGTTGATGGTACCGATTACGGGACACTTTCACGCCCATTTTTCCATCGCGAACGAAAACGCGATGGATGTGTTCCACGGCTTCCTTCACGAAGAACTCCAAGGCTGGTTCGATCCGGTTCTACTGGATCTCAAACAGGACGAAGACAGCGTGTGTGCCAGTTATCGCGTGTCCTACAAAGGACAGATGGCGAAATTTTTGGGGCTGACTGACAGTGCTGACGAAGTCACGACCCGGACGATTTCCGTGCGCTACCGCTATCCTCACTATTACAGTACCCTCGAAGGGGTTTCGTCGATCCATCTGATGCGCTTGCCCGTCAGCCCGACGGAAACTCGGTCGTTTGCGCTGTTTTTCCTGAAAGTTCGCCTTCCCGACTGGATTCTCAACCCTCTGAAAACTCCGCTGACGTTATTTATCGAAAAGGTGCTGTTCCAACGATTTCTCAACCAAGATATCGGTATGATGGAAAGTGAACAGCGTAACTATTCGGCGAACCCGCAACGGCGCTACGTGGAGGTTAACCCCGCCATTATCGCCCTGCAACGAACGATCGTCGCGCAATACGATCGCGTTTGGGTGGGTTCGGGTGAGAACGGCAGTCAGGAGGAAAAAACCTCCGAGACTGACTAGCCCCGTGCTGGCTGTCACTAGCGCGATCGACACAAACTTTTTATTCTAAAGGTCAGATCGATTTCGCGATCGCGGCGGCGTGACAGCAATCTTGCCTGTCAACCTACAGAACAGGTATCTTCAGAACGGAAATTACACTGAGATGTTGAAACCGCAGCCTATCAACTATCTAGACAAACGGTGAGGGGAGAAAGCTAGTGCAAGTTATTAAAGAATACGTGCCAAAGGTACACGCACACGGGTTGTATCCCGATGAGTATATCTGTCATGGCAAGCGCGGGAATTTCGTTGACATTGAAGAGCCAGTCAGCGGACGACGGTTGACGGTTTTAACCTTTTGCACGAACGACGTACTCGGCTTAGTTCAAAATCCCGAGGTGAAGCAGGCGGCGATCGCCGCCATCGAGCAGTACGGAACCTCGAACAGTTCCTGTGAAGCGTTGAGCGGTCGCATCGATCTACACCGCCAATTGGAGCGGGAAGTTTCGGAGTTCAAACATTTACCCCACACGCACCTGTTTTTGAATGCGTGGATGGCCTTGCAAGCGTTGATGGATGCCTTCTGTCACCTGGCGATTAACGTTCCCGGATTCCGACACACCCGGGAAACCCTGATTCTGAGCGACGTTCTCAACCACGGTTGCATTATTTCGGCAATTACCCATGCCAACAACCGCTCGGGGAAAGCGTTCAGCCACAGTCCCAACGTGCGCGTGAAAGCCTATCGCCATAACGACACGAACGATTTGGCGCGGAAGTTGCGACGCTACGCCAAACCCGACGATCGCATTATGCTGATTTCCGATGCGGTGTTCTCGATGGACGGCGATATTACTCCCCTGCCGGAGTATCTCGATGTGATGGAGAACTACCCCGGTAGTGTTATCGTGATGGACGAAGCCCACGCCAGCGGCGCGATCGGGCCGACGGGACGCGGGATTTACGAGTATTACGGTATCTCTCCGCAAGACGCGATCGATCGCGGAATAGCTCCCGTCATCATGACGACTTTCTCGAAATTCGCGGCATCCGCTGGTGCTGCCCTCAGCAGCCCGAGTCCCGAACTCAACGACCTGCTAACGGTGTCTCCTACCTCGATCGGGACGATTTCGCTTCCGGCTCCGACGACGGCGGCCGCTTTGGAAAGTATTCGTCAAGTTCGTAAAAATCCCATGTTGGTGCAAACGCTGCAAGCCAACACCCGGTATTTGCGATCGCGTTTGGTGGAACGAGGATTCGAGGTCATTGGCGAAACGAACGTGATTCCGGTAATCTTGCCCCCGGACATCAATCCGAAGTATTTCGCCCGCCACATGATGGACTGTCACGGAATTTGGATTTCGCCGATTTGGTTCATCGCTAAACCTCGCCTACGGATTACCGCTAACGCCCTCCATACGAAGGAGGAAATGGATCGCTTGGTCGATGCGATGGTGGAAACTCGCGAGGCAATGGTCTCTTCGACGGCAACGGTAAGCGCGTAAGGTTTATGGGGGCAGTTACCATCCAACCTGTGACGACAGCGGCAGAGTTGCGTCGGTTTCTCGACGTGTCTCGCTTGGTGTACGCAAGCGATCGCCACTGGGTCGAACCGATTCGCGTGTCGATCGCCTCGCAACTGTCCCCCTCTGAAAACAATCCGTTTCTTCAGTACGGGGAATTTCAAGCATTTTTGGCGATCGACGAGAGCGATCGCGCCGTCGGCCGGATCGTAGCTGCCCTCAACCGCCGCCTGATCGAACGAGAAAGCCGAAATATCGGACTGTTCGGCTATTTTGAATGTATCGACGATGCAGAGGTGGGGCGATCGCTCCTCGAAGTGGCCTCGTCTTGGTTGCGCGATCGCGGTGCGACAACCGTTCGCGGTCCGATCGATCTGTCTACTCACAACAGTTGTTTGTTTCTCGTAGATGGGTTCGACTCGCCGCCGATGCTGATGATGCCTTACAATCCCCCGTACTACCCACAGTTACTAGAACGGGAAGGATGGGTCAAGGCCAAGGACGCTTACGCCTACGACTTTCCGATGGAACCGTTGTCGGATAAGTTCGAGAAAGCCTATCGGGTGGCCTTGAAAGCAGGGGTGACGTTCCGTCCGGTGAATCTTAAAGGAGAAGGGTTCGATCGCGACGTTCGCAAGATTTATCAGCTTTTTACCCAAGCATTTTCTAATAATTGGAGTTCCTCTCCTCGCAGCGAAGAAGAGTTTTTTGAAGAAGCTCAACAACTTAAAACTCTCGTCGATCCTGCCATTTTTCCTATTGCTGAATACGACGGGGAAATGGTGGGCTTTTTTATGGGATTACCCGATTACAACATCGCTCTAAAACACGTTAACGGACAGTTAAATTGGTGGGGAATCCTTAAGTTTTTGTGGTATCGCCGACAGATCGATCGCGCGCGGATGATTACCCTCTGCGCCCTGCCGGAATTTCGACGTAAAATGGTACCGCTGGCGTTAGTCTATCTGGCAATGCAAGGCGGACAAAAAAGCGGTTACAAACGGGCAGAACTCTCTTGGATTTGGGAAGATAACTACCCATCTCGTAAAATCACAGAAGCCTCGGGCGGTACAATTTTTAAAACCTATCGCGTTTATGAAAAACCGCTAAACCCTTAAAAAAAACTAAGGTAGCAAAGTTGACTGGAGCCAGTGAGGTCGAGAGTTAAGCGGTCAGGGATGGATAGTCAATTAAAATGGTCAGACGCCAATCCCAACCCAAAGCGACCCAGCATCAAGTGCTTGAGTGCGTACAGAAGCACTGTCCCGAGTGTTCTTCAGAAGATGCACAACAAGTACGACAACGTCCGACGGGTGCGAAGCCTGAGCGCCGTCGTCCAACTGCAATTGAAGGTACGATGCTGTGTCAATCGGCAATGCTCTCGCTACCGCCAAGCCCTATCACCCCGAAAACGAAAGTCGATGGGCTTTACCTCACTGGAGTTTAGACAATATCAAATACTCTTGTTGTCTTATCCATGAAGTAATTTGTGTTTTTTCTTCCAGTTTTAGATAGCTCTGACTTCCTTTGTGTTGAAGCTTCAAACTCTCAACACCCTCAAAAATAGCTTTATTTTTCCATTGACTAACGAAGCTCGAAGAAACATTTAATATTTCTTCGATTTTCTTAGAGAATTGACCAGATAATTTCATTTTGGCTGCCAATGCTCTCTTCATTTTTTTTGTATAGCAGCCGCCAGAGCAACCAGGACATTTTCAAGCCTGGAAGTCGTTATACACAGCCAGAGCCGACTGTCCTAACCCAATTGACGAGCGCTATATTTGTGGTGTTTTTAATGAAATCACCTAGCTCGTCTATGATATTCATGAGGTCTGTCTGATATTGAAAACCTTCCGTGTATATTATACTACAAAAGTTTCCATGAATCATTTAGGATTGCTATATAGCCGAAGCAAATCTCACTTTTGTTTGTAAAAACATGAGCTTGAGCTGTTGTTAGGTTGAGCGAAGCCGAAACTTAACAACAGCTCAATTCAGCGCAGAGACTCCGATCTGATAAATGTTACATTTTTGGGATGCAGCCTGGCTCCTTGATGGGGAGCATCCCGTTTTGGAAGATACATGACAATTGATTGTTGGGAACCTCGAAAAATTGATTCTAATGCAAAACTCAACGGCTGAAACCCCTGAAATCTCGTTCTATATTCTCGATAGCATAGCCTTTTTCTCATTAAGCTTGAATTAATCGAGGTGCCCTGTTGAAAATCGTTTCAAGACGTAGGTGAATTCGTCTCTGTGAGAGGCAAGCCAGTATTCTCAATAGTAGCTGCTTATCTATAATTGCCGAAATGGGATGCTCCCCCTTGATGTTACCTGCAAGCAGGTTGAAGTGTATCGTCCCAATCAATCTGTCGTAATTTTAGACGCACTGCAAAAGCGATCTCGCGACGATGTTTTATCAGGTTTTAAATGGGTCTCCTGAGATTACGGTGTAATTTGTTATGAATAATACGAAATCGAACCGGGGCGCACCCCCCCAACCCCCCTTCGCAAGGGGGGTTGGGGGGATGGTTTCGATCCTGTATAAAATCCGCTTATCACCTCAAACTCCGAAGACCCTTTTAAATTAATACGGAATCCAGGTTTAAAAACCCTGTTTTACGGATCTCGCTTTAAGTCCCTGTACGAAAGGACTTAAAGCGATTTTGAGCGATTGCTTTAAGAGGGTCTATGGTTTGCGGATTCCGTATAAATTAGATCGAATTTAATTTAATTTAAAAAATACTTAAAATTCCCATTTTCTCCATACTTTTGTGGTAAATTCTTGCCTCTTGCAACAGTGAAGAAAGCCGAAGGTGATACAGTTGAGAGCAGTTAAGAGATAACAGTAAAGCGGGTCGATCGCCCGTTTGGAGACCTCGCCTGCCAGGAGAACGCCACCATGCCGACGTTACCCCCCGACCCTCAAAACCTGTTGTCAGACTTAATCGATCGCTACGGACATCGCGTCGATTACCTCGCCATCCGCCTCGAAGAATCCGAACGGACCGAAATCTTCAGACGCTCCGATCGCCTCGAAACCCTCAGCGAAGAAGTCTCCGTCGGCGGTCAGATCCGCGCCTGCTACAAAGGCGGTTGGGGATTTGCCAGCTTTAACCGCCTCTCCCATCTCCAACAGCGTATCGAAGATGCCGTCACCGCCGCGCGACTCGTGGGGAGCGATCGCACTGCCTTAGCCCCCATTCCCATCGTCCGCGATATCTGTCAGTTACCCTTAACAGGAACCGACCCCCGCCAGATTCCCCTCGTCGAAAAAAAAGCCCTGTGCGATCGCTACACCGACATTCTCCGCAGCGTCGACGATCGCATCGCTACCACCTCCGTTCGCTACAGCGATTGCGCCCAGCGGGTGATTCTCGCGACCTCCGAAGGCACGGCGATCGAACAATCCTGGGTTGACCTCGAAATGCGCTTCGCCGCCACCGCTCGCAACAGCGAAACCGTCCAAACCGGCCGAGAAACCGCCGGTTCCCGCAAAGCCTACGAAGACATGACGCAACTCGACGAACAAGTACGAGGTGCGGCACGACGAGCCATCGATACCCTAGCGCTTCCCTCCGTACAGGGAAAAACCTACACTGTCGTCATCGATCCCATTCTCTCCGGGTTGTTCGTACACGAAGCCTTCGGCCACCTCTCCGAAGCCGATATGGCCTACGAAAACCCCGATTTACTCGAAGTCATGACCTTGGGACGGCGTTTCGGCTCTTCCGACTTGCAAATCTTCGACGGAGCCGCTCCCGAAGGACATCGCGGCAGCTATTTTTACGACGACGAAGGAACCCCCGCCAGTACCACGCAACTGATCGAAAACGGCGTGTTAGTCGGACGGCTACATTCCCGAGAAACCGCCGGAAAACTCAACGAAGCCCCCACAGGAAACGCCCGCTGTTTGAACTATCATTACTCTCCCATCGTCCGCATGACCAATACTTGGATCGGACGGGGAACCACCCCAGTCGATCGCCTGTTCGATGGCATAAAAGAAGGCGTTTACGCCCGAAACTGGCTCGGCGGCATGACCAACGGCGAAATGTTTACCTTCAGTGCTGGAGAAGCCTGGATGGTTCGCAACGGCCAGTTAGCGGAGAAAGTGCGAGACGTGACCCTTTCGGGCAACGTTTTTACGACCCTGGCAGATATCGAAGCGATCGGCGACGATTTCTATTGGGACGAGTCCGGCGGTTGCGGCAAAGGCGGCCAGAACGGCTTACCCGTCGGGTGCGGCGGCCCGAGTTTGCGAATTCGCCAAGTCGTCGTCGGCGGGAATTGATTTTGGAGGGGGAGAAAGGGAGAGGGGGAGAGGGGGAGATGAGGTTTTCTTAAGAAACCGACTCGCTCACCACTTCAAACGTAAAGGAAAGCGCGGCAATCTCACGATTGCGGATGACCTGGGGAACTTCCTCAGAATCCCCATCGCGGCGATCGCTGAGGTCGTCAATCAACGCCGCGATCGCCTCACTTTCAGCAAGCTGTCCCTGACGCTGACCGAGACGGCGCTCTTCTTCGAGGGTGGCGATCGCCCGTCGAGCGCGTTCCATCGGCGTGCGACTGGCGATAAACAACACCTCAGAAATACCGGGTTCTGGCGCTCGTGCGGGGATTTGAAGACTGCCATTTTTCATCAGGGGCAGTTGTTCTTGACGATCGGGTTGGCGCGGAAAGAGGAAGTGAATCCCTTCTAAAGAAATCGCCAGAACCAAGAGATAGAGAGGATTAGAATCTTGACTAACGACCGCGAAATTGAAGTGTTGACCCACCCTTAGCATCGGAGTCGGCGCTCGGCGAGGAACGGTCGAATCCTCCTCTCGTCCTCGCACAGTAAAGGCTTGGGCGAGGAGTCGGTATTGGGAACTTGCGGTTGAATCGGATGGGGTATCGCCCTCAATTTCCAGGGCGATCGCAAGGTTAAGTGTCGAGGCGTTAGCGTTGAGGGTTTGTTTGATCGACTTGGCAGCCAAAAGCGATCGCAGTTTCGAGTTGAGGCGACGCACGGCTAACTCCATCGATTCGTTGGGAGCGCTGAAGGAATCGGGGATAATTTCTCGCAAGTCCTGAGAAAGCAATCCCACACTGCCAACGTCCACCCACTCGGTATCAGGATCGATCGCCGCGAGATAGTCCGGGGTCATGCGACAGAATATATAGTCGATCGCCCCACCGTAAAGGGTTTCTTCATCTTGAAAAGGCAGAGCGATCGTGCGGGGCAGATCGTTCAAGCGTTGCTGTGCCTCGATCGCTGCTTCTCCCAAAGAGGGATCGATACCAATGCGGAGTTTGAGATCGCGGGGAATGCGACGCGCTGTTTCCCGTAACAACGCGCCTTCGGGAATGGAGGAAACGCCTGGGAAACGTTGGATGGAGACGTTTCCCGTCAAACCGTCGCGAGAGATCAGTTCCGCACGTCCGATCTCCTCTCCGTCGGAAGTGACAACATCAAACACGAAGGTGATGCCTTCCGCCAAGCTATCGGGAACTGTACCCCCAAGCCAAACTGTCGCGCGATCGCCGCGCACCTCTCGAATCACGGCTTCGGCGGCGCGGTTGGGTCGATCGATAAAGTAAATTGAGGGCGATCGCGTCAAATCGGGTGCGCGATCGGCAGGGGGACGTTGCGTCGCCGTGCTGCTGTTCCTCGGCTCCCTGCGGCAAACCTTCATCGTCGTGCTAGCGATTTCGCGATCGAGTCGCTGCGATCGCCTCCCTCCCATTTGGCTGTTCGGACGGGGGGTGCGGCTGCGGCTGCTGACGGTGTGTTTGGCGGTGCTGGTGTTGGGGGGCAGCAGCATCTGGATGGCGGGGCAGCTTCCCCAGGAAATTCTGCCGCGCATCAACACCGGACAGGCGTGGCTGGTGATGCAGTTTCCGCCGGGAACCCCCCTGCAAGACAACCGCCGCGTCGTTGCGGCGATCGACGAAATTCTCCTGTCGCAGCCGGAAACCGAATACGCCTTCACCACGGCGGGGGGCTTCCTTTTCGGCAGTTCCACCAGCGCCAACGCCCTGCGCGCCTCCAGCACGATCGCCCTCTATCGCGGCAGCGATGTCTCCGCCTACGTCGATCGCGTCAACCCTGAGATATCCCGCGAAGTTCCCCTGGTGGGCAGTTCCGTGCGGATGCGTCCCGAGTCGGTGCGGGGGCTGAACCTGAGCAACTCCCCGACTCGCGACGACATCGACATTATGTTGCAAGGAACCGACACGGCGGCGCTGGAGGAAGGGGGCAAGCTCGTGTTGCAGGCGCTGGAGGATAACGCCACCATCGCCCGCTATCAGCCCGATGCCGCCGATCCGCAGCCGGAAATTCAAATTCGCCCCGACTGGCGACGCGCCGCCGATTTGGGGCTGTCTGCTGAGGCGATCGGCGAGACGGTGCAGACGGCGCTCGACGGAACGGTGGTGACGCAACTGCAACGCAACGATCGCCTGGTGGACGTGCGGCTTCAGCTTCCGGTGGGTGCGGTGTCGCGCCCGGAGGTGCTGCGATCGCTGCCCCTGTTTGGCGAGGGGGCGGGAGGTGGCAACGCCTCCGTGCAGTTGGGGGATATCGCCCGCATCGAACCGGGCATCGCACCGGGGGAAATTCAGCGCCTCAACCAGCGCCAGATCGTCTTAATTGAAGGCAGTTTGACGGACGGTGCCAGCCTCAGCGCGGCGCTGGAGGAAGTGGAGGCGATTCTGGCGACGGTGACGTTGCCGGAGGGAGTAACGCGGATTCCCAGTGTCGCCGCCCAGACGAACCAACAGCTTCAGGATTCGCTACGCCTGCTGAGCGGCTTGGCGACGTTTTTGGTGTTCGTGGTGATGGCGGTGCAGTACAACTCGCTGCTGGATCCGCTGGCGATTATCCTCACGGTTCCCCTGGCGCTGGCGGGGGGCATTCTGGGGCTGTACCTGACGCAGACGGCGGTGGGGGCAACGGCGATCGTCGGGGCGGTGCTGCTGGTGGGGATTGTGGTGAATAACGCCATTCTCCTCGTCGAGCGCGCCAACCAGGTGCGTCTGGAAAAGCGCCTGAGTCACTACGAAGCGATGTTGGAAGCCGCCCCGCAGCGACTGCGCCCGGTGTTGATGACGACGGTGACGACGGTGCTGGGGCTGTTTCCGCTGGCGTTGGGGCGTGGGGAAGGCTCGGAATTCCTACAACCCCTGGGCATTGTCGTGTTTTCAGGACTGTCCCTGGCAACGTTTTTAACACTATTTAGGGCTTGCTGAAAAGAAGTGAAAAGCTTACGACGTAAGGCTTAGAGGAGTCTTGACATGGCTTCGAGAACCCGAAAAAGAGGTAAAATTGGAAATTCCTGTGCATCCGGCAAGAAAAAATGTATCAAAAATCACA